>DATGJB010000020.1:0-3443 GCA_035295425.1 Chloroflexota bacterium
TACTCGATGTGGTCGGTACTCTTCGCGTCGGGTGGCCATCATTGGGAGGGAGGTCCATACCTCTCGCCTTTCTACTCACCCCTTCTGAAATTTGGCTGGTGGCCGCTTTCGTCCGCGGTTCTAGTCGCCTGGGTCCCACTCGGGTTCCGGGCAACCTGCTATTACTACCGCAAGGCGTACTACCGAGCATTCTTTCTCGACCCGCAGGCGTGCGCCATAGCCGAGCCCAGATTCCGCACCCGGTATAGCGGCGAGCGGCGATTCCCGCTGATCCTCAACAATTTTCACCGGTTCTTTCTGTACCTGGCGCTGGTGGTACTGGCCGTCCTCTGGTACGACACCATCAACGCATTCCATTACCGCGGCGGGCTCTACGTGGGCGTGGGTTCGCTCCTGATGCTCGCCAACGTCATCTTGCTGACCCTCTACACGTTTTCGTGCCATGCCCTGCGTCACTTCGTGGGCGGCAGCGTCAACTGCTTCTCCTGCGCCCGCTTCGGCAGGCCCCGCCACGGCATGTGGCGGCTGGTCAGCTTCCTCAATCCGTATCACGGGAGCTTCGCCTGGTTCAGCCTGGTATCGGTAGCGCTGGTAGACGTCTACATTCGTGTGGTGTCGCAGGTCGGGACGTGCTTTGGCGCGCACACCGGGTGCTAGCGTGATCGATCGCTTTGAGACGCACGAGCACGACGTGCTCGTGCTGGGCGCGGGCGGCGCGGGGCTGCGTGCCGCGATCGCCGCATCGGCGGCGGGGGCGTCAGTGGGCGTCGTGTGCAAGTCGCTTCTTGGAAAGGCCCACACCGTTATGGCCGAAGGCGGCATGGCTGCGTCCCTCGGCAACGTGGACCCCGCCGACAACTGGCAGGTGCACTTTGCCGACACCATGCGCGGCGGCCAGATGATCAATAACTGGCGCATGGCCGAGATTTTTGCCAAGGAAGCTCCGGACCGCGTCTACGAGCTCGAGCGGTGGGGAGCGCTCTTCGACCGGACTCCCGAAGGCAAGATCATGCAGCGTCCGTTCGGGGCGCATACCTATCGCCGCCTGGCGCACGTCGGCGACCGCACCGGTCTGGAGCTGATTCGGACGCTGCAGGATAAGGGGGTCCACAGCGGTCTGAGTGTGTACATGGAGTGTACGATCACGAGGCTGCTGAAGGATGGGGCCCGCGTGAGCGGCGCATTCGGTTACTGGCGCGAGGACGGC
Source organism: Chloroflexota bacterium (assembly GCA_035295425.1). Lineage (GTDB taxonomy): Bacteria > Chloroflexota > UBA5177 > UBA5177 > UBA5177 > DATGJB01. Next base: position 1,208 of record DATGJB010000020.1, read on the forward strand.
AGGTTTGTCCTCTTCAAGGCGAAGGCGATTGTGATTGCCACCGGTGGCTGGGGGCGCCTCTTCAAGGTGACCTCGAATTCATGGGAGAGCACCGGCGATGGCGTGGCGATGGCATATCAGGCGGGCGCTGAGCTTCGCGATACCGAAATGGTCCAGTTCCATCCCACCGGCATGGTGTGGCCACCGGGGGTGCGCGGTCTCCTCGTGACGGAAGGGGTCCGCGGCGAGGGAGGAGTTCTGAAGAATTCGGAGGGCGAGCGCTTCATGCTTCGCTACGATCCGGTGAAGAAGGAGCTCTCTTCCCGAGATGTCGTGGCTCGCGCCATCTACCGTGAGGTACTCGAAGGTCGTGGCAGCACCCATGGCGGCGCCTACCTCGACATCAGCGAGAAGCCGTCCGAATTTGTGAAGCGCAAGCTGCCGTCCATGTACGAGCAGTTCCTGGCCCTTGCCGACGTCGATATCACGAAGCAGCCGATGGAGGTCGCGCCAACCATCCACTACGCGATGGGCGGCATTCGCGTGGAAGCGGAAAGCGGCGCCTCGACCGTACCCGGCCTGTTCGCCGCCGGGGAAGCGGCCGCCGGTCTCCACGGGGCGAACCGCCTGGGTGGAAACTCTCTCACCGATCTGCTCGTCTTCGGCCGGCGCGCCGGAGAGGCGGCGGCGACATTTGCCGTGTCGAACGGCACGACCGCTGTGGATGAGTCGCAGATCGACGAAGAGAAGGAGCTCCTGCTGCGGCCGTTCGAGAGCGGAGGCAAAGAGAATCCGTATCTCCTGCACCAGGACCTCCAGGCCGTAATGTCCGAGCACGTCGGCATCTTCCGCGACGAAGCCACACTTCAGGCCGGGCTGGAGAAGGTTCTTGGCTTGCAACGTAGGTCGGCCAACCTCGAGGTCGAGGGTTCTCGGATGTTCAATCCCGCCTGGCACATGGCGCGGGATGACCTCTTCATGCTGACTATCGCAGAGGCGATCATCAGGTGCGCGCTGGTTCGCAAGGAAAGCCGTGGCGCCCACTTCCGGTCGGATTATCCCGAGAAGAGCGACGAGCTGGGTCGGGTAAACTTCGTAACGTGCAAGGAGGACGGCGCTATGCGCGTAGTCCCGATGACTATCCCGCCCATGCCTGACGAGCTACGTCAGCTTGTGGAGGCCAAGTAAGATGGCCGAAGCCCTGCAGACCTTCAACGTGTTTCGGGGCGATCGCAACGGCGGTCGCGAGGTCTCCTATCAGGTGCCCATTGTGCCCGGCATGGTGGTACTCGACGCCATGCACTACGTCCAGGCTCACCTGGCGGGCGACCTCGCAGTCCGCTGGAACTGCAAGGCGGCCAAGTGCGGCTCATGCAGCGCCGAGATCAATGGGGTACCGAAGCTGATGTGCAAGACGCGGCTCGACGACTACGTCGGCCAGGAGATCCACGTCGGGCCGATGCGAACCTTCCCGCTCCTCAAGGATCTCGTGACCGACGTCTCCTGGAACTACCGCGTGAACGAACAGATTGCCCCGTTTACGCCTTCGCCGGAGGAAACCGGTCCGTTTATCATGTACGCCGAGGACGTAGAACGGCTGTACGAGCCACGCAAGTGTATCGAGTGCTTCCTCTGCCAGGACGTATGTCATGTGCTGCGGAACCACAACGAGAAGAATCAGTACTTTGGTCCGCGGTTCATGGTTCGCTATCAGTACCTGGCCATGCACCCGAAGGACAGCCTCGACCGCCGCGCCGCGATCAAGGACAAGGCGGGGATCGGCCTGTGCAACATCACGAAATGTTGCCAGGAAGTGTGTCCCGAGCACATACACATCACCGACAATTCGATCATCCCGCTCAAAGAGCGCGTTGCGGACGAGTATTTCGATCCGGTCCGGTACGTCGCTCGCAAGCTGGGGCGCTCTCGAGGGCGTTCGCAAGAAAGCGCTGATCCCGTAACTACCGAGCGCGAAACCGACGCGGGAAGCCACGGCACGCACGGGGGGGAGCGGGCCGCCGGCTGAGATGGGTCCGCCGGAACGCAGCCGGGTCTCCAACCGACACAGAGTCCGCACAATAAAGAAGCCCCCCCGCCGGCCGGCGGGGGGGCATTGCGCATGTGTCAAAAAGGAACCGCACTGGCAGCGGCCGATCGTCCCACCGGGGTAGACCCGGCAGTATTGTAGGTGCTGCAGCGTTTCACGACCGTGTTCGGAAAGGGAACGGGTGGGTCCACTGCGCCCTTGGCCACCAGT
>DATGJB010000021.1:0-8902 GCA_035295425.1 Chloroflexota bacterium
CGATCACCGCGACCGAGCGCAGGCTGGCCGGGTCCCACGGGAGCTCGCCGCGGTTCTCCAGCAGCACGGTGCCCTCGATGGCGGCGTGCCGGGCGAAGGCGATACCGTCCTCGACCCAGACCGGCTCGGCGGCGGGGAACCCGTCGAGCGCACCGACCCGGCACGCCAGGGTGAGAATACGGGCCACCTTGCGGTCCACGACCTCCTCGGGAATCTCGCCGGCGCGGATGGCCCGCACCAGCGCCTCGCCCCAGGGTCCGTCCGGGCCGGGCATGACGAGGTCCTGCGAGGCTCTGGCGCTGTTCAGCGAGCGGACGGCGGTCCAGTCGCTGATCACGACGCCGTCGAAGCCCCACTCGCTGTTCAGCGGCGTCTCCAGCAGATCGTTCTCGGTCGCGGTGGTGCCGTTGACCGAGTTGTAGGAGCTCATCACGAGCCAGGCATGTGCCTCGGTGACGGCCTTTTCGAATGCGAGCAGGTACAGCTCGCGAAGAGCACGGTCGCCAACCTGGACGTTCACCGTGAAGCGGTCCGTCTCGGAGTCGTTGGCCACATAGTGCTTCGGTGTGGCACCGACGCCGTTCTCCTGCACGCCGGTCACGTAGGCGGCGGCAAGGTCGGCGGTGAGCACCGGGTCCTCGCTGAACGCCTCGAAATGCCGGCCGCCGAGCGGGGAGCGGTGCAAGTTGATGGTAGGGCCGAGCACGACGTCCACGCCCTTACGGCGGGCCTCCACCGCGGCCGCGGCGCCGTAGCGCCGTGCGATGTCCGGATCCCAGGAAGACGCGAGCGCGGTGGCGGACGGGAGGTTGAGCGACGGATCGCGCTCGTCCCAGGTCTCGCCGCGGATGCCAGACGGGCCGTCGGAGACGAGGATGCGGCGCAGTCCGATCTTCTCGATCGGCCAGGTGGTCCAGAAGTCACGGCCAGTGAGCAGCTGGACCTTCTCTTCGAGGGTGAGCGCGGCGAGCGCTCCGGCAATCTTCGAGTCGGCGGTCAGAGCAGTCATGAAGGTTTTTCCCTACTTGTGTGCGTCATCGTCAACGGTCACCTCTGCGAATGCGCTCAGCCGCACGTCGGCTGAGGATGTCCCGATGAGAACCTCGTAGCTGCCGGGGTGGACAGTCCACCCGGCCGGGTCGCTCCAGGCCGCGAGGTCCGTGCTGGTCAGCGCGAATGTCACGTCGCGCCGTTCCCCTGGTCCTAGGTGCACTCGCTGAAATCCCTTCAGCTGGAGTGGCGGCTCCGCTGACTGGACCGGGTACCTCAGGTAGAGCTGGGCGACTTCATAGCCGGCGCGCGGCGAGTCGTTCACGATGGCGAAACTCAGGCGAATCTCATCGGGTCCCGGCCGCTGGACCTCGAGGTTTTCGTAAGTGAACCGGGCGAATGACAACCCGTGCCCAAAAGGAAACAATGGCTGCTGGTTATTCGCGGCGAAGAATCGGTACCCGACCAGGATGTCTTCGGTGTAAGTGGCGACGCCGTCGATTCCCGGGTACTGCTCGACGGTCTGGACTGGTCCCTGGCCGGCGTGCGCGGGGAAGGTGACGGGCAGCCGGCCGCCGGGGTCTTCGTCGCCGAACAGCACGCTGGCGAGCGCGGTGCCGAACTGCTCGCCCGGGTACCAGACCTGCAGAACAGCCGCGACCTGGTCCAGCCATGGCATCAAGACCGGACCCGGCGTGTTGAGTACGACGACGGTCCGCGCATTATTGCGCGCTACCTCCGTGACGAGCCTGTCCTGATCGCCGGGCAGCTCGAGCGACTGCCGGTCCATCCCCTCCCCGGACGCCTGGTTGACGATCACTACGGCTGCGTCGCACCGAGCGGCCATGGCCGCAGCGTCGTTAATCAAGGTGTCCGGCGGTTGCCAGCCGAGCCGGACCTCCGGCCGGAGTCCGAACTCCTCCACTGCGAGCGCGGGCCCGGTCTCGTACTCGACCCGAATGGTGACGGGCTGGCCGGCGACCAGGGGGACGACGGCCTGCAGGGCGTACGAAGGCCCGTCAATAAAGCGGATCGCCTCGCGTGCCCCCTCCGCGACCAGCACACCGTCCAGGTAGAGCGAGCCCTGGCCGGCGATAGCGAGACTGAACCGGTGGTAACCGTCTTGGGCCGGTGTCAGCACGGTCGTCCAGGTGGCACGCCATTGTGGTCCGAAGTCAGCGGGCGGCTCTGTTCCTTCGATGCCAGGCTCTATCCGGGTGGCGCGCTGGCCCGGCGTCTGGCCGGGGCCGTTGACGTACTCGGCCAGGACACCTGGGCTGGCGGGGGTACCGGGAACCAGGGGAGTAGACAGGAGGGCCGGCGGGATCGCCGGAAGCGGCGCATCACCCCAGGAGCCTTGAGCGTGCTCGACTCGGATGCGGCTTCCTGCACGCTGCCGGATCCCGGCTAGGGGCGTAACTACCCGGTCCGGATGGAGTTTCACGGTCGGCGATCCGCCCATCACGTATATCGCGTCCAGTCCCGCGGGACCGATGACGGCCAGGGTTCTCGCGTCATCCCCGAGTGGGAGCGTCCCGGCTTTGTTGACGAGCATGACACTCCCCGCGACCGCGACTTCCGCGGCCAGATCCAGGCTCTCGGCGGCTGGGGGGCCGGGGACCGCGGGCGGCCGGTCGAGGAGACCGTGCGTGACCATCGTGCTGACCATCCGGGTGACCGCATCGTCAAGCCTGTCCCGGCCGATCCGTCCGGCGGTGAAGTCTTCTGGCCTGCGCCCCTCGGCGTCGTCCAGCCCCGGGAGGTCAAGGCCGGCCCGCGCGGCCGCCAGCGGATCGCGCACCGCGAACATGAAGTCGGGGGCGACGAACCCGCCCCATCCCCACCGGTCCTTCAGCGTGCCGAGCAATTCAGGATTCTGGCAGGCGTAGCAGCCGTTGATCTGGTTGTAAGAACCCATGACGGACCCGGCACCGGCGTCTAGGAGGGCACGCCGGAACGGCGGGAAGTAGATCTCTTCCAGAGCCCGGCGGGAGACGCGGATATCGACCGCTGGCCCGCGGTCCGATGGCGGCCAGCCGGATCCGGTCCTGCCGGTCTCGAAGTTATTGACCACGAAGTGCTTGACCATGGCCACGACGTTCCGTTGCGCGCCCCGGACGTACGCGGCGCCTAGGGCGCCGGTGAGGTACGGGTCTTCCCCGAACGCCTCGGCCTGCCGTCCGGCCAGCGGTGTGCGTGCGATGTCCAGCGCCGGTCCGAGCAAGACATTGTGGCCGGCTGACCGGGCTTCCTGACCGACCGCGGACCCGAACCGGTACGCCAGTTGTTCGTCGAAGGCCGCTGCGAGCGACACGCACGCGGGGAAGGCGGTCGCGTCGTCGGCAACTCGGACGCCATTACCTCCGTCGGTAAAACTCAGCGCCGGCAACCCGAGGTGAGCCACTGCGGCGAAATCGGCACACGCGAGTGCGACCTTGTCCGCCAAGCTCATCTTCGCGACGATGTCAGCTGCCCGGTCCGCGTCCGTGGCGGCCTGGCGCGGCGCGCGCTCATGATTCATGCCAGCTCTCCTGAGTTCATCCGGCTGCGAACTGGGACGGTGATGGTGTGCGCGCCGGGCGCGAGTTCTCGATCGGGCTCGCCTGGCAGCCGGACCACGCCGGCGACGCCAGCGGGGAGGGCGGCCTCGATGGTGAAGTCCTGCCCGGTTTGGCGCCAGTGCACTTCCACTGGGCCGTGACCGGTCTCCAGTCTCGCCGTGGCCCAGGTCAGCCCGCCGCCTGGCTGCGGCGCGATGAGCACCCGCGCGTAGCCGGGCTCCAGCGGCGCGATCCCGCCGATGGTGCGGTGGATCCAGTCCGCGATGGCGCCCAGCGCGTAGTGGTTGAAACTGGTCATCTCTCCCGGGTTGATGGTGCCGTCGGGCAGCATGGAGTCCCAGCGTTCCCAGATCGTGGTGGCACCCATCGTGACGGGGTACAGCCATGACGGGCAGCCCCGCTCGAGCAGCAGGCGGTAGGCGTCATCGAGGTGACCGGTCTTGGTGAGGGCGTCCGTGACGTACGGCGTGCCAGCGTACCCGGTTGAGATCCGGTAGCCGTTCTCCTTGACGAGCGCCGAAAGCCGGTCACCGGCCCGGGCCGTCATGAGCTCGTCGAGCAGGCCGAAAACGATGGCCAGCGCGTAGACGGTGGCGCAGTCGCTTTGCACCGTCCCGTTCTCCTGGACGTAGTGCTGGTTAAAGGCGGCCCGCACTCGTCCGGCCACCAGGCGGAAGCGCTGGGCATCGTCAGCTCTGCCCAGCAGCTCCGCGGTGTCCGCGACGGTGCGCGCGGTCCGGTAGAAGCAGGCGGTCGCCACGACGTTGCTGTCGGCCTTTGCCTTGAAGGGTTCGCCTGGCGGAGCCTGAGGATCGAGCCAGTCTCCCAGCTGCAGGCCGGTGTCCCAGAGGCCGGTCGGTGAGAGCAGCGACTCGACACGGCGAGTGTGCGCGATCATGGAGGCGTACTGGTCCTCCAGGACGGTCCGGTCGCCATAGGCCTGCCACAGCGCCCAGGGCACCCACACCGCGGCGTCGCTCCATAGCGCGACGGTGGCCAGACGGGGGAACCTAGTGCCGTGCGTCTCGTATTTCAGCACGTCCGGGACGACGAGCGGCACGACGCCATCTTGAGCTTGCTGTTCCGCGGCGAGGTCGCGAAGCCAGTCACGCGAGAAGGCGCCCACGTCGTAGAGGAAGGCGGCGGACGGCGCGAAGACGGCGAGATCACCGGTCCAGCCGAGGCGCTCGTCGCGTTGCGGGCAGTCGGTCGGCACGTCAAGGAAGTTGCCGCGCATCCCCCAGGTCACGTTCCTGTGCAGCTGGTTGAGCATCTGGTCTGAGCATTCGAAATAGCCGGTGCGCCTCAGGTCGGAATGGACGACTACCGCCTCCAGGGCGCTCGAGGTCAGCTCTGTCGGCCAGCCGCTGATCTCGGCGTAGCGGAAGCCGTGGTAGGTCTTGGTGGGCTCGAAGTAGTCCGCACCGCCGCTGAGGACGAACCGGTCGGTGGCCTGGGCGCTGCGAAGCGGCCGCACGCCGAGCTCACCGCGCTCGAGGACCTCGCCGTGGCGGATGATGATCTCGGTCCCGGCCTCACCCTGGACCGTGAAGCGCAGCCAGCCGACGAGGTTCTGCCCGAAGTCCACGAGCGTGCGACCAGACGGCGACGACCATATGTTCACCGGCGCCACAGCCTCGTGCCGGACGACGGGCGGCCCGATGTACGGCGTGAGGCGGCTGGTGTCAAACTCGAGCGTTTCGACGCCGCCCCAGCACGGCGGCGCTGCTCCCGGGTGCATCCACCGGTCGTCGGCTAGGCGGGCGTCGATGGTCTGCCCGTCGTACAGGTCGTTCGCCAGGGTCGCCGACGGCCCGGCCCGCCACGTCTCGTCGGTGCTCACCAGCTGCCGGTGCCCATCGGCGAAGGTCACCTCCAGCTGGGCGATGACCGCGAGGCGGTCACCGTAGACGTCACGGTTCCCGTTCCACCCAAGACGCCCTCGGCTCCAGCCGTTTGCCAGGGAGATGCCCAGTACCGTGGCGGGCCGCAAGAGGTCCTTCACGTCATAGGTCCGGTACCGCAGCCGCCACTCGTAGCTGCTCCACCCGGGGCTCAGCACATCGGGACCGGCCGGGCGGCCGTTGAGGTAGGTCTCGAAGACACCCAGGCTGCTCACGGCGAGCTCGGCGCTCAGCACCGCCCCATGGCCTTGCGCCAGCGCGAACTCCGTGCGCAGCAGCGGCGCCCCGGCGAAGTCATCGGCAGGGGAGATCATGGCGGCAGACCACCGCGAATACACGACTTGGCCTCCGTGGGCTGGTACGGCATGGGCAACGGGAGTCGCGGCTATCCGTCCCTGGCCGCGATGAGCCGGACGGCCATGAACTCCCGTCCGGGCAGCTCGATTCTGAACGTCCCGGTGAAGACGCCCGGCTGGCGTTCGATGGTCATATTCCACGTATCGATGACGTCGACCAGCCACCGGCTTTCCTGCGGCGTCGTGATGTCGCGGTATCGGGGCCGCCCGAAGCCGAAGTACGCGATCCGGTAGTCCTCAGTGCCGCCCCACCGGACGTCCCAGTCGCTTGGCAGCGGCTCCAGCGCGCCGCCGGGCGCGTCCGCGGTGATCTGGAGCAGGAATCCGATCCGTTCGGCCGAATCTCCCACCAGGGCACCGCCCTTGGACCACCACAGCTCCTCGCGCTTATTGAGGTAGGTCTCGCTATGTCCGACGTACCCGCCGCGTACGGCGCCTTCCCAGCAGCGGCGGACCATTTCCTGGCCGCTTATATTGCCCCATCCCTGGTCAATATCGCCTTCGTAGCCGCATTCGTCGATGACGACAGGCTTGGCGTATTTCTCCCGCCATTCGCTGGTGTTCTCCGACGTGCGGTACGCGTCAATCCGCTGGATGCTGCAGTGAGTGATCCACGGGCGGGCGTGATCGTAGAAGCCGTGGCAGTTATGGATCGAGGTGAGGTGGCCCACGTGATCGTTCGTGCGTACGACCACGGCCAGCCGTTCCCAGTCCTCGGTCGTCTTCGACGGCAGCAGATCGTACTCATTGGCCATCGCCCACCAGACGGAGCGGTGAGCGCCCAGCCGCCGGACGAGGTACTGGACATACCGGTCGTCAGCCGTTTTAGGCATCGCCGAGAATCCCCAGCGGTCGTACGGGTGAAACAGGATCAGGTCGGTCTGGATTCCTAGCTCAGCAAGCTGATCGATGCGCATCTCAAGGTGGCGGAAAAACTGCGGGTCAAAACGAGTGAAGTCCCAGTCCCCTTTGCTGTCCCGGGCAAACGGGTACCTTTCGGGCTCGTTCGTGGTGAAGAGGTACGACTTCGGGAACACGCACATCCGAAGCTTGCGGAAAGGCGAGCTGGCCAGGGTCGCGAGTGTGCGCTCCTGCAGGGCCGCGGGCTGGTGGGTCCAGGCGTAGGCCGTGGTCCCGAACGGCACGAACCGGGTGCCGTCCCGGTAGGCAAAGTGAAAACGGTCTGCCACTCCGACCGTGCCGTGGTTCCCGGGCCCGGGCGGCCTAACCTGGAAGGCGCCTCGCAGGCCGTCCAGCGACCGGGCGGTCGACGCTGTGACGTATGTCCAGGTCCCGGCGCTGGGAGCCTGAAAACGTATCCGGTATGCTCCCTCGCCGTCATAAAAACCACCCACTGATATGTGACCGCCGGCCTCGCTAGTGAATTCGGCCGAGAGTTCGACGTCAACGAACGGGTTCCCGTGGGACGGCCCTTCGATGGTCAGTTCGGTGACACTCCACTGCTCCGCCGGGCCTGCCACGCTAATTCGCGCGGAACTGCGGCGGACATCCTGCGTTTCATAGTCGAGAGCGGGCTCGATGAAGGGCGTCTCGACCCGGCTCGGTGGACTGCCCTCGAGCACGGAGAGTTCGTGCCACATCCCTTCGAGTTCGGCTGGGTCTGATGGCGCCGCGCTGCCCTGCTCGACGACCATGCGGATGGGAAGGAATCCCATGTGCTCGATCACTGGTGAGTTCGCTACCGCGGGAACGTACCTGGCCACGATGCCGCGCGCGATCGCGTCAGAAAGGATGTCCCTTACTCGCGCTTCTTTCCCGTATCCCAATCAACCCACCTCCCTTCGCCAGCGGCCGGATGGGGACTAACTGGCCAGGGCAGGGGCGCTTTGCTGGGCGGCCAGGAACGCTCGCCGTTCGATTCGGCGCTTTTCCTGCCGGATGGGGTCCGGAACCGGGGCGGCGAGCAGCAGCTGCTGGGTGTAGGGATTCGTCGGGTGGGTCGTGACTTGGTCTCCGTCGCCGTATTCGACAATCTCGCCGTGATACATCACGGCGACCCGGTGGCTGATATTCCGCACGACGGCCAGGTCGTGCGATATGAACAGGTACGCCACGCCCGTGGTCTCCTGTATCTCCTTGAACAGGTCGAGGACGCGGGCCTGCGTGGACAGGTCCAGCGCGGAGACTGGCTCGTCGCAGACGATGAACTCGGGCGACAAGGCCAGGGCCCGGGCGATGGCGATGCGCTGGCGCTGGCCTCCGCTGAACTCGCGGGGCAGGCGGCTGAGCGCATCGCGGGGAAGCTTGACCTGGTCGAGCAGGTTGCGCACTCGCGCCGTGGCGTCGTTTTTCGGCATCTTGCGCACCATGAGCGGCTCGGTGAGGGTCTGTTCGATGGTCAGCGACGGGTTAAGGGAAGAGTAGGGATCCTGGAAGACGACCTGGATCTCGCTGGACAAGGCTCGCCGCTCGCGCCGGCCGAGGGAGCCGATTTCGCGTCCCTTGAACTTGATGCTTCCGCCGGTGACGGGAGCGAGGCCCAGAATGGCCCGGCCCAGCGTCGTCTTCCCCGAACCGGATTCACCCACCAGTCCGACGGTCTCGCCGGGACGGATATCGACGGAGACGCCTTTGAGCGCTCGGAAGGCGTGCCTGCGGACGCCCTTCGACGGGTATTCGACGACCAGATCGTCGACCATAATGAGGGATTCGGGCATGTCGGCTCGCTCCTTCGGCGTCATCAGGATCGGGTTTCTGCGTAGGGACCGCGGGCCTGGCTTTCGTCCAGGATCGCGTCGAACAAAGACCTGGTGTAGGGATGCTGCGGGTCAGCGAAGATGGCGCGCGCCGGTCCCGTTTCCACGATCCGCCCCTTCTGCATGACCGATACCCGGTCGCAGAGGTCGGCGACGACCCCGAAGTTATGCGTGACAATCAGGATGGTCACGCCGAGGTCTCGCTGGAGGTCGCGCAGGAGATCGAGGATCTCGGCCTGGATGGTGACGTCGAGGGCGGTCGTCGGCTCGTCGGCGATGAGGACGTCCGGCTGGCACGACAGCGCCATAGCTATCATCGCGCGCTGAAGCATCCCTCCGGAAAGCTGGTGCGGATACTGGCGGGCAACGATCTC
>DATGJB010000022.1:0-24066 GCA_035295425.1 Chloroflexota bacterium
GGGCCTGGCCGCGTGGAATAACCTTTCGCTCTCGGCGACGTCCGCGCGGGCGCCTGGGTGCAGTTCTACCCATCCGCAGTGAATCTCCTTTACGATCGTCCGGACAGGGCCGTGACAGATTCGCCGGCCCCGCTCAATGAACTACTTCTTCGCCGTCGCTTTGCGCCGTCCGGCGACCGTCTTGCGCGCTCCGCGCTTGGTTCTGGCGTTGGTACGGGTTCTCTGTCCGCGCACCGGAAGATTGCGGCGGTGCCGCAGACCCCGGTAGGAACCGATTTCGGTCAGCCGCTTGATGTTGAGAGCAACCTCCCGTCGCAGATCGCCCTCGACCTTGAGGTCACGATCGATGACTTCCCGAATCCGATGGACCTCGTCTTCGGTGAGATCGCGGACGCGCGTATCCGGACTGACACGCGTCTTGGCCAGCACGTCGCGGCTCAGCTTCGGGCCGATGCCGTAGATGTAGGTGAGCGCCACCTCGACGCGCTTGTCTCGTGGAACGTCGACTCCGGCGATTCGTGCCATACTTCCCTCTTACCCTTGCTTCTGCTTGTGACGTGGGTCGGTACAGATAACCATGATGACGCCGCGGCGCCGGATGATCCGGCACTTATCGCAGCGTCGTTTGACCGAAGCAGATACTTTCACTTGAACCTCTTCCTTCCACCGCGGCCTGCGGCAGGAAACGCCGGGTCCGCAACACGCGGAAACACCTGGATCAGGCAGCGATCCAGGTGTGCACACCCGCTGGCGCGTACCATTATTGTACCTCTTTTGCCACGAAAAATGGTATACTGCTCGTTTCGGCGTGGTCCGGCAGGGTGAGCACCTCCGGTCCATCCGCGGTGATTGCGATCGTGTGCTCGAATTGCGCGGACAGCGACCCGTCGGCGGTGACGACGGTCCAGCCGTCGCCCAAAAGGCGCGTCTCATGCGACCCAACGTTGATCATGGGCTCGATGGTGAACGTCATCCCCTCCTGCAGTCGCGGCCCGCGCGCGGCCTGGCGGAAGTGGTGGACGGTCGGCGCTTCATGAAGCTTCCTGCCGATGCCGTGCCCGACATACTCGCGCACCGGCGACAAGCCGAAGCGCTCGGCGTAGTCCTCAACCGCGGCGCCGATATCGTTCAGAAACGCGCCGGGCTGTGCCGCGCGGATGCCCATGGCGAGGGCCTCTTCCGTGACGGTGATCAGCTGCCGTGCTTCCGGGCTGACTGTGCCGATAGGGACGGTGATGGCGGCGTCACCGTGGTACCCGCGGTAGATCGCGCCGACATCCACCTTGACGATGTCACCCTCACGCAATCGCCGCCTGCCCGGTATCCCGTGCACGATCTCCTCGTTGACCGACACGCAGGCGGTCCCGGGGAAATTGTTGATGTGCGGGAATGCAGGCTCGGCTCCCTGGCTCCGGATGGATCGCTCGGCGATCCGATCCAGGTCGCCGGTAGTCATTCCCGGCTCTGCCCGCTGCGCCATTTCCGCCAGTGCGTTGCCGACGATCCGGCCCGCCTCGCGCATCGTTTCCAGCTCGCGCGCGGACTTCAATGACACGCTCATGACACGCCCCTCAGGCCAAGCACCCCATCGACGAAGTCGTTGACTTCCGCCATCGGCCGGGAACCGTCGACCTCGCTCAGCACGCCGCGGGCCGAGTAGTAGTCGACCAGCGGACGCGTTTGCTCGACGTACGACTCGAGTCGAGCGGACAGGGCCTCAGCTTCCTCGTCGGTTCGGCGCTCGAGGGCGTGGCCGCAAGTATCACAGGCGCCCTCCTCCCGCGGCGGGTTGGAAACCTGGTTGTAGATGGCATGGCACTGGGGGCAAATGATGCGGTCCCGAATGCGCTCGCGCAGGATGTCGTTGGGCACGACCAGGTGCACCGCGAGCTCGATCGCCCGCCCCGCCTCGAGCATCGCCCGGTCAAGAGCGTGCGCTTGAGGAAGCGTGCGCGGAAAGCCGTCAAGGATGAAGCCATGCGACGTGTCGGGCTGCGACAGGCGGCGCAGAATGAGCTCGATGGTCAGCGCGTCCGGAACGTACCGGCCGGCGTCCATGTACTGCTTGACTTCCTGGGCAAGCGGCGTGTCTTCGCGGCGGATGTCGCGGAACAGGTCCCCGCTCGAAACATGCGGGAGGTCAAGCAACGCCTCAAGGCGTCGAGCTTGCGTTCCCTTGCCCGCGCCCGGCGGGCCCAGCAGTATCACATTCATGGGCTAGCGGTTCAGGAACCCTTCGTACTGGCGCATCATCAGCTGCGCTTCCAGCTGCTTCATGGTGTCAATGGCCACGCCTACGACGATCAGCACGGCGGTGCTGCTGAACGTAAACGTGTTGATCCCCGTCGCCTTACTGATGAAGAAAGGCAGCACCGCGACGACGGCGAGGAAGACGGCCCCGGCAAGTGTGATGCGAGTGAGGACCCGGTTCAGGTAGATCTCGGTATTCCGGCCGGGCCGGTAGCCAGGAATAAAGCCCCCGTTCTTCTGCAAGGTCTCGGGCAGGTTTTGCTGCTGGAAAGTGACCGCCGTGTAGAAGTACGTGAACCCGACGACGAGCCAGAAGTACAGGAACCAGTAGACCCCGTTGGTCGTCGTCATCACGTTGTAGATCCAGTGCGCGGCGTTGTTCAGCCACGCCTGCTGAGCGCCGAAGAAGTACGTGGACAGCGTCCCCGGGAGGATGACGATCGACGCGGCGAAGATCAGCGGGATCATGCCGGCCGAATTGACGCGCAGTGGAATGTGCGTCGACTGTCCCTGGTACATGCGATTGCCGCGGATCTTCTTCGCGTACTGAACGGGGATACGCCGCTGCCCCTCGGAGATGAAGACGATCGCGAAGATCACGACTGCCGCGATCAGCCCCATGACGATCAGGAAGGCGATGTTGCCGGCGCTGATCTGCTGGCCCAGCAGCTGCGGCAGGCGCGCCACGATGCCGGCGAAGATGATCAGCGAGATTCCATTGCCGACCCCGTTCTCGGTGATCAGCTCGCCGAGCCACATCGCGAAAACGGTACCCGCGGCGAGGGAGATCAGGACTGTCAGGGTCGGGAAGAACGTCGACCCGTTGAACAGGCCGAAGTCCGTGAACACTCGAGTCGTGCTGAAGTTGTTCAGAGCCAGCATCTGTCCGTACGCCTGGATGAGCGCGAGCGGAACGGTCAGGATTCTGGTGTACTGGTTGATTTTGTTGCGCCCGTACTCGCCTTCCTTCGACAGCTCTTGCAGCGACGGGATGATCGGCACCAGAAGCTGCATGACGATGGACGAGGTGATGTACGGATACACGCCCAGCGCCGCGATAGAGAAGCTCTGCAGCGACCCTCCGGAGAAGAGGTTGAGCATCTGTAGCAAGTTATTGCTGTTCAGTACGTTGGTAAGCGCGGCGTGATTCACGTTCGGGACCGGAACGTGCGCTTCGATCCGGAACACGACGAGCAGGCCCAGCGTGAACAGCAGCTTGCGCCGGAGGTCCGGAACCCGGAAGGCGTTGAAGGCTGCCTGAATCACTCCGCCACCTCCTCGCCTTCGGGCTCCTCGGCCGCTGACTCCTCGGCCGCTGCCTCTGCCGGTGTTGCCTCTGCGACGGGCGCCTCGGCCGGGGCCGCGATGACGATTTCGGGAAGGGGCTCTTCGATCGCTAACTGCGCCACCGGGGTCTCTGCGACCGCCGACAGCGGCGACTCTTCCTCATCCGCGGCGGGTGAGTCTGCCACGGCCGGCTGAATCTCGGTCGTGATGCTCCCGCCGGCGGCCTCGATCTTTTGACGGGCCGATTTCGACACGGCCAGACCCACGACATGAAGCGGTACCGACAGCTCGCCGTCGCCCAGCAGCTTGACGTGTGTTTCCGACCG
Source organism: Chloroflexota bacterium (assembly GCA_035295425.1). Lineage (GTDB taxonomy): Bacteria > Chloroflexota > UBA5177 > UBA5177 > UBA5177 > DATGJB01. The sequence goes on from DATGJB010000022.1 coordinate 3,864, forward strand.
GCCCACCAGCCCGCGGCTGATCAGCGCGGGTAGGTCCACGGTGTTGTCGGCCTTGAAGTCCCTGAGCGATTCCAGGTTCACCGGCCGATAGGATACTTTCCATCGATTGTTGAACCCGCGTCGTTTGGCAAGGCGCTGGTTGCGGGATGACATGCCCCGGAATCCGGCCTTGAGACCGCCCGATCGGGCTTTCTCGCCCTTCGTTCCCTTGCCCGCGGTTGTTCCCTGGCCGCTGGCGTTTCCGCGACCGATGCGTTTCCGGTTTTTGGTTGAGCCCGCGGCGGGCTTCAATTCATGCAGTCTCATCTGCCCTTTCCTCGTCTATCTCCCGCCAGGCGATGAGATGCCGGACACTGTTTACCATGCCGCGAACCTCTGGCGTGTCGTTATGTCGAACTGTCTCGTGTAGCCGGTGCAACCCGAGCGCCTTCACGGTGCGCCGCTGTCGGGAGTTTCGCCCGATCGCACTCCGGGTGTAAGTGACCTCAAGCAGACGCGCCATCAGTCTCACCTGGCAGCTCAGCCGCGGGCATCGGCTCCAGTGCCGGCTGCTCGCCCTCACCCTCTTCCGTGGTGCGGCGGCCGGTGAGGGTCTCTACCGACATACCGCGTGCCGCCGCCTGAACCTGAGGAGTTCGCAGCTCCTGAAGGCCCTTGATCGCCGCCTTGACCACATTGACCGGGTTATTGCTTCCATAGTTCTTGCTCAAGATGTCGCGAATCCCGGCGGCCTCGACAACGGCGCGCACGGCTCCCCCTGCTATAACGCCGGTACCGGGAGCCGCGGGCTTGAGCATGATTTTGCTCGCGCCGAAGTGCGTGTCGACCCGATGCGGAATCGTGGTGCCGGTCAGCGGAACGCGCACCACGTTCTTCTTCGCCTGTTCCACACCCTTTCGGATGGCCTCGGGTACCTCACCGGCCTTCCCGAGACCGGCTCCAACCAGACCATTGCCGTCTCCGACGACGACCATGGCGCTGAAGCTGAACCGACGGCCGCCCTTCACAACTTTGGCGACACGGTTTACGCGGACCACGCGTTCTTCAAGTTTTACGTCCGAAATATCTATTCTTGGCATGCTTTCCCTCTACGAGGCTCCCACTCCACAGGAGGCGCCGGCCTTCCTGGCGGTCAAAATTCCAGTCCTCCTGCTCGCGCGCCCTCGGCCACTGCTTTCACGCGACCGTGGTACAGGTAGCCGCCGCGGTCGAAGACGACTGCTCGGATTCCCTGAGCGATCGCGCGCTCGGCAATCATGCGGCCGACCTCCCGCGCCCGGTCCGCCTTGGTACCTTCCGCCTGACGTGCCGGCCCTTCGAGGGACGACGCGGCGGCCAGCGTGTGGCCGCGGTCATCGTCTATGACCTGAGCGACCACATGCGCGCTGCTTCGAAACACGTTCAACCGCGGTCGCTGCGCGGTACCGTGGATGCGTTTTCGGATGCTGCGGTGGCGGCGCTCACGGCGACGTCGCACCATTTGAGTCGATGCTGGCATAGTCTCTACTGCTCCTCGTGTCCGGCCGTCATGCTTACTTGCCGCCGACCTTTCCGGCCTTGCCCGCCTTCCGCCGGATGACTTCGTTCTCGTAGCGGATGCCCTTTCCGAGATACGGTTCCGGTGGGCGCACCGAGCGAATCTTTGCCGCGATCTCCCCCACCGCCTCCTTGTTGATCCCTGCTACCACCACCCGGTTCGGGGCCGGCACGTCGAAGGTGATTCCGGGAGGGGCCGTGATCTCGACGGGATGCGAGTAGCCCACGGCGAGGCGGAGATTGTCGCCATCCTTGGTGGCGCGGTAGCCAACGCCGGTAATGAGAAGCGTCTTGGTGAAGCCTGCCGTCACCCCCGTGACCATATTGGCCAGGAGGGAGCGGATGAGGCCGTGCAGGGCTCGCACGTTCGGCTCATCCGAAGACCGATGCACCAGCAGCGTTCCATCTTCCTGAGCTATGCGGATCGACGCGGGCACCGACTGCGCGAGCGAGCCGCGCGGGCCCTGCACCGCCACGTTGTCCTGGCCGACGGTGATGGTCACACCGCCGGGTACCGCTATCGGCTTGCGTCCGATTCTCGACATTCCGGCCTCCTACCAGATCTCCGCGATGAGCTCGCCGCCAAGATGGCGGCGGCGTGCTTCGCGTCCGGTCATGATGCCCCGGTTCGTCGACACGACCACCGTGCCGATGCCTCCGAAAACCCGCGGGAGATCGTGCATGCCGGCGTAGACGCGCAGGCCGGGACGGCTGACGCGGCGCAGACCGTTGACGACCGGCCGTCGCTCGGCGTCGTACTTCAGCTGGAGGCGCAATGAGCGGCGTGTGCCCTGCTCGTGCACGTCGAAACCGTCGATGTACCCTTCCTGCTCCATGATCTTGGCGATTGCCAGCTTGATCTTGGAGTACGGTATCTCAACCGATGCGTGACGAGCCTGGGCGGCGTTCCGCACCCGCGTCAGCATGTCGGCGATTGGATCTGTAGTATTCAACCGCGCGCCCTCCTACCAGCTGGCCTTCATTACTCCAGGGAGCACACCGCGCAGGGCAAGCTCTCGGAAGCAAATGCGGCACAAACCGAACTTTCGAATGTAGGACCGAGGGCGACCGCAACGAGCGCAGCGGTTCTTCTGCTGCACGCGGTAGCGCGGTGGACGCTTCGACTTTGCGATCATGGATTTCTTTGCCAAGCTGTCGTCTCCTTAGCGTCTAAAAGGCATACCGAGAAGCTCGAGAAGTCGCCTTCCCTCTCGGTCGGTTTCTGCGGTGGTAACGATGGTGACCTGGAGCCCGCGGACTCGGTCGATCTTGTCGTAGTCGATCTCGGGAAACACCAGCTGCTCGCGCAGTCCCACGCTGTAGTTGCCGTGCCCGTCGAAGCCGCGGTCGGAAAGCCCCGAGAAGTCGCGGATGCGAGGCAGCGATGCGCTGATGAAGCGGTCGAGGAATTCCCACATCCGGTCGCCGCGCAACGTCACCATGACGCCGATGGGCATACCTTCACGGATCTTGAACTGGGCGATCGAGCGCCGCGCCTTGGTGACCACGGGCTTCTGTCCGGCGATGGCGGTGAGATCCCCCACCGCTGCGTCGGTCGCCCGAGGATTGGTCAGAGCCTCACCGAGCCCGATGTTGAGCGTGACTTTCTGGAGCGTCGGAATCGCCATCACGCTGGGGTAGCCCATCTCCTCTTTCAGAGCCGGTGCTACTTCGTTTCGGAACTTCTCTTTCAGTCGTGGAATCGCCATCATTGACCCTTGTCGATGATCTCGCCGCACTTCTTGCAGACGCGCGCGTGCGTGCCGTCGGCCAGTACGGTGCGGCCGCCGCGGCTCGGCATGTTGCAGTTCGGGCAGATCAGCATCACGTTGGAGCGGGCAAGCGGCGCGGGCTTGTCGATAATACCGGCCTGCAGGCTGCCAGGTTGGCGCCGCAAGTGGCGCTTTACCATGTTGACGCCATCCACGATCACTCGATTCTTCTCGGGAAAGACACGCGTGATCTCACCACGCTTGCCTTTGTCCTTCCCGGTCAGTACCACGACCTGGTCGCCCCGCCGGACGCTCATTTTCGGGCGCATCTTGCGCTTATCTGCTTGCTTGTGAACCGTCATTACAGAACCTCCGGAGCCAGAGAAACGATCTTCATGAACTGTTTCTCTCGGAGCTCTCGGGCCACCGGGCCGAATATGCGAGTGCCACGGGGGTTGTTCTGGTTGGTCATCAGAATGACTGCCGCGTTGTCGTCGAACTTGATTCGCGAGCCGTCAGGTCGGCAGTATTCCTTCGCCGTCCGCACCACGACGGCACGCACGACGTCGCCCTTCTTCACCGCGCCGCCGGGATTCGCCTGCTTCACGGCAGCCACGACGATATCGCCGACACCGCCGTACCTCGCGTTCGAGCCCTTCAAGACGCGAATGACGCTGATCTCTTTCGCTCCCGTGTTGTCTGCCACCCGCAGCCGTGACTCGTTCTGGATCATCCTCTACTCCTGCCCGGCTGTGGTATGGTCGGCGCGGCGGATGATCTCATCGAGACGCCATGTCTTGTTCTTACTTATGGGACGGGTCTCGGAGATTCGAACCACATCGCCGACGTGTGCTTCGTTGGCCGCGTCGTGGGCCTGGAACTTCTTCGTCTTCCGCACCCGCTTCTTGTACAGCGGGTGCTCGACCAGAGCCTCCACGGCGACCACGATGGTCTTTTCCATCTTGTCGCTCACGACCTGGCCAGTCTTGGTCTTAACGGCCACCTATGCCTCCTGCTCTCGCTCGCTGAGGACCGTAAGGATCCTCGCAATCTGGCGCCTGGTCGCGCTGACCCGCGCCGTGTTTTCCGTTTGTCTGGTCGCGAGCCCGAACCTGAGGTTGATGAGCTCGTTCTTTGCATCCTGCAGTCGCCGGTGAAGCTCTGGCGTATCGAGCGTCCGCAGCTCTCGGCTCTGTTTGTTCGACATTTAGCCCGTCTCCTCCACGCCGGCCTCACCCTCACGCACGACGAACCGAGTCTTGACTGGAAGCTTGTAGGCGGCAAGCCGCATCGCTTCCTTTGCCATGTCCTGCGGCACGCCGGCGAGCTCGAAAATCACGTGTCCGGGTTTGATCACCGCAACATAGTGATCGGGCGCGCCTTTTCCCTTTCCCATACGGGTTTCGGCCGGCTTCTTGGTTACCGGCTTATCTGGGAACACGCGGATCCAGACTTTGCCGCCGCGGCGCACATAGCGGGTGATGACACGTCGGGCCGCCTCGATCTGCCGGCTGTCGAGCCAGACCGGCTCGATCGCCTGCAGGCCAAACTCGCCGAATGACACTTCCGTGCCCCGACTGGCGGTCCCACGATTTCGGCCGCGCATCTGCTTGCGATGTTTGAGGCGTGAGGGCATCAACATGGCGGTTCTCCTCTACCTCGTCCTCAGGCTTCCGCCGCCGCGGGCTCGGCCGGGGCGCTCAGCTCGGGTGAAGTCAGAACATCGCGGAGGTAGATCCATACCTTGACGCCGATCACGCCGTAGGTCGTGATTGCTTCGGCGGTGCCGTATTCAACATCGGCGCGCAACGTCTGCAGAGGTACACGTCCGCGTCGCTCGCTCTCCCGTCGAGACATTTCGGCCCCACCCAACCGGCCGGCAACCGTTACCTTGACTCCCCGCGCGCCGCGGTCCATCGTCCGCTGAATCGCCTGTTTCATTGCTCGCCGGAACGAGACGCGCTTCTCCAGCTGATCGGCAATGCTGCGCGCGACCAGCACGGCGTTGAGGTCCGGTTGGCGGACTTCGTGGATGTTGACCTTGACCTTTTTGCCGGTCCGCTGCTCGAGCATCCGTCGAAGCTGCTCGACGTTCTGCCCGCTCTTGCCGATGATGATTCCAGGCCGCGCGGTCTGAATCGTCACCGTGACGTTGTTGGCGGAACGATCGATGTCCACGTTGGCGACGCCGGCGTTCTGGTGCCGCTTGAGGATGGAGTCACGTATCTCCATGTCCTCGTGCACCAGCTGCGTATACCCCTTATCGGCGTACCACCGCGCGTGCCAGGGCTTGATGATCCCGAGACGGAATCCGTTGGGATTGACTTTCTGGCCCAATTAACGGGCTCCTTTCTCATCGACTACAGCGGTGATGTGGGACGAGCGGCGGAGGCGCGGCGCCGGACGGCCGTGAGACCGAGCCCGGTAGCGCTTGAGAGTGGGCCCCTCGTCCACGTAGATGCGGTGAAGGTAAAGATTGTCGCCGTCCATCTCGAAGTTGTTCTCGGCGTTGGCGGCTGCCGACTTGACGACCTTGTACACGTCCTCAGCCGCGCCCTGCGGCATGAGCTTCAGCGCGCTGAGCGCCTCACGCACGGTCATACCGCGAACGACGTCGGCGACAAGTCGGACCTTTTGTGGCGAGCGCCGGATGTTCTTGGCGACGGCACGAACTTCCATACTCTTCTCCTACCGGACCGATCCCGATCGCTCGCCCTTCACGTGGCCACGGAAGTGCCGGGTGGGAGCAAATTCACCGAGCTTGTGGCCGACCATGTTCTCGCTGATGAATATCGGAACGTGACGCCGTCCATCGTGGACGGCGATAGTCAGACCCACCATGTCGGGTATGATGGTCGAGTCCCGCGACCAGGTGCGGATGATTCTCTTCTCGGTGGTCCGGGTCGCGGCAGCCACCTTCTTCGCGAGCGCCGCTTCGATGTACGGCCCCTTCTTGACTGATCTAGACATATTTCATCTGTCTCCTAGCGGCCCGACTTGCGTCGCCGAATGATGAACTTGTCGGAAGGCTTCGAACCGCGCGTCCGGTGGCCAAGCGTCGGCTTGCCCCAGGGCGTCTGCGGCTGACCGCCGATCGGAGCGCGGCCCTCACCGCCACCGTGCGGGTGGTCGACCGGGTTCATCACCGATCCGCGTACCGACGGCCGCTTGCCGAGGTGCCGGTTGCGCCCCGCCTTACCCACCGTCATGAGTGAGTGTTCGACGTTGCCTACCTGGCCGAGCGTGGCCATGCAACGCGTGTTGATAAGACGCATCTCACCTGACGGCATGCGAACCGTTCCGAAGTCGCCTTCCTTGGCGACGAGCTGCGCCTGGTTTCCGGCGGAGCGGACCAGCACACCGCCACGCCCGGGTTGGAGCTCGATGTTGTGGATGTAGCTTCCGACCGGCATGTTGGCCAGCGGTAGCGCGTTTCCGACCTTCACCTCGGCATCAGGCCCGGAAGAGAGCGTCTCTCCCACCTGCAGCCCGACGGGCGCAAGAATGTATCGCTTCTCGCCGTCGGCATAGTGCAGCAGCGCGATGCGGGCCGACCGGTTGGGATCGTACTCGATCGAGGCGACCCTGGCCGGGATTCCGCTCTTGTTGCGCTTGAAGTCGATCAAACGATAGCGCCGCTTGTGACCGCCGCCCTGATGGCGCTGGGTGATTCGACCTTGATTGTTTCTGCCGCCGTGGCGGTGAAGCGGTCGCAACAGCGACTTTTCCGGTTTGCTGCGCGTGATCTCCGAGAACGTTGAAACCGTCATGCCCCGCCGGCCGGGAGATGTCGGTTTGTATTTCCTCACTGGCATCTAGACGGCTCCAAAGAAGTCTTCAATGCGGTCGCCCGCACTCAACGTAACGATCGCCTTTTTCCAGGAACTGACAAGTCCGCGCCGGCGCTTGTTACGTCCGACGTAGCCGGCGCCCTTTTCCTTTGCCGGCATGGTCACCGTTCGCACGGTAGCCACTTTGACGCCGTAGCGGTCCTCGACGGCGCGGCGAATCTCGATCTTGTTGGAGCGCGTGCTCACCGCGAATGTGTACTTGTTTTCAGTGGCCAGATCGGTGCTCTTCTCGCTGACAACCGGTCTCAGCAGAACCTCATGCGTTTCCATCGGACAGCAACCTTTCCAGCTGGCGGATTCCATCGACGGAGAACACGAGCTTGTCGTGCTGCAGGACGTCGACGATATTGAGGGTAGAAGCCGGCCGCATCTCGACTCCCGGAATGTTGCGAGCCGCTCGATCCGTCAGGTCGCTGATCCGCTCGTCGACCAGCAGTATCTTGCCGGTCGCGTTCAGCGCCTGCAGGGCCGTCACCATGACCCTGGTGCGGGGCTCGTCAGGAGTCAGTTGAGACACCACGATGATTCCGTCGTCGGCGATGCGAGAAGTGAGAGCCGAACGGGTGGCGGCTCGACGCATCTTGCGGGGCATCCGCACCTGGTAGCTTCGCGGTGTGGGCGGAAACACGACGCCGCCGCCTCGCCACAATGGAGAAGTGCGGCTCCCCTGCCTGGCCCGGCCGGTTCCCTTCTGGCGGTACGGCTTCTCGCCGCCACCGGAAACTTCTCCGCGTGTCTTCGCCTTCTGCGTTCCAGCCCGGCGTGCCGCCAGGATCCGGACAACCGCCTGATGCATCAACGGTGCGTTGACCGGGGCACCGAACACCTCGTCGCTGAGAGAGAGGGTCTCCACCTCATTGCCGGCCAGGTCTCGCACTGCTATTTCTGCCATGTACTCCTCCTAGCCCTTTCGGCCCTTGATCGCCTTGCGGACGACCACGATACCGTTCTTGGCTCCCGGGACGCCGCCTTTGACCAACACCAGATTTCGCTCTGGTATGACGTCGACGACCGTGAGATTCAGCACCGTGGCACGGCGGTTTCCCATTTGTCCTGACATGCGCATGCCTTTGAAGACGCGGCCAGGCGTGCTACTGGCGCCGATCGAGCCGGGCGCGCGATGGCGGTCGGACTGGCCATGCGTCTTTGGCCCACCGGCGAAGCCGTGGCGTTTGACCGTCCCCGCGAATCCCTTGCCCTTGGTGCCCGCGGTGCCCTTGACGGCCCCGACAGTAACGTCGACCTTCTCGCCTTTCGCAAACACGCTCGCGTCGATGGTCTGGCCGGTCTCGGCGTTTCCCTCCGAGTCGGTAACCTCGTGCAGGTGCCGCAGGCCCGCCACCCCGGCCGCTTTGACGTGGCCGCGCTCGGCTTTCGACAGCTTTCTCGACTCGAGGAATCCTAGCTGGACCGCCGAATATCCATCACGCTCGGGCGACTTGACCTGCGTAACCACGTTCGGCCCGACCTCGAGGACGGTCACGGGGAGAGCCTCGCCGGTCTCGGTGAAGACCTGCGTCATGCCGATCTTCCTGCCAATCAGAGCATCGACCACGTTCAGCCTCCGCCTAGAGCTTGATCTCGATGTCGACGCCGGCCGGCAGATTCAATCTCATCAGAGCATCTACCGTCTTGGGCGTCGGCTCGAGCACGTCGATCAGGCGCTTATGCGTCCTGATCTCGAATTGCTCCCGCGAGTCCTTGTCTTTGAAGGGGGATCGCAGGACCGTGTATCGATTGATCTCGGTGGGTAGCGGCACGGGGCCGGATACGTTGGCTCCGGTGCGCTGCGCCGTGTCGACAATCTGAGTCGCCGACTGATCGAGAATCTTGTGGTCATACGCCTTGAGGCGTATGCGGATGCGTTGCTTGGTGAGCGTTCGTCCCACGACTTACTCCTTGACGGCAGTGACGACGCCGGCGCCAACGGTGCGGCCACCTTCGCGGATGGCAAAGCGCAGGCCCTGCTCGATGGCAATGGGGGTGATGAGCTCGACCTGCATCTGGATGTTGTCGCCGGGCATCACCATCTCCACGCCTTCGGGCAAGCCGATCATGCCGGTGACATCGGTGGTCCGGAGGTAGAACTGCGGCCGGTAGCCGTTGAAGAAGGGCGTGTGGCGGCCGCCCTCGTCCTTGGTGAGGACGTAGACCTCGGCGCTGAAGTTGGTATGGGGCTTGATGCTGCCCGGCTTGGCGAGCACCATCCCCCGCTCCACATCGGTCCGCTCAATGCCGCGCAGCAAGGTGCCGACGTTATCGCCTGCTTCCCCTTGATCCAGCAGCTTCTTGAACATCTCCACCCCGGTGACCACGGTGGAGCGGGTGGGGCGGATGCCGACGATCTCGACGGTCTCTCCCACCTTGACCACACCCCGCTCGATCCGGCCGGTGGTGACGGTTCCCCGTCCCTTGATGCCAAAGACATCCTCGATGGGCATGAGGAAGGGCTGGTCCACCGGGCGTGGAGGCGTGGGGATGTAGGAGTCCACCGCCTCCATCAGCTCCAGGATGCTCTGCACCCCGCTCGCATCCCCTTCCAGGGCTTTGAGGGCCGATCCCCGGATCACCGGGATGTCGTCCCCCGGGAACTCGTACTTGGAGAGGAGCTCCCGGACTTCCAGCTCCACCAGATCGAGCAGCTCCTCATCGTCGACCATGTCGACCTTGTTGAGGAAGACCACGATGTTGGGCACTTCCACCTGGCGTGCCAGCAGCACATGCTCCCGGGTCTGGGGCATCGGACCATCCGCTGCCGAGACCACCAGGATGGCGCCATCCATCTGGGCAGCACCGGTGATCATGTTCTTGATGTAGTCGGCATGGCCCGGGCAGTCGACGTGGGCGTAGTGCCGGTTGTCGGTCTCGTACTCCACATGGGTAATGGCAATCGTAATGCCCCGAGCCCGCTCCTCCGGCGCATTGTCGATGGTCTCAAACGCCCGGTACTCGGCTCCCCCACGCTCCGCCAATACTTTGGTGATTGCCGCCGTCAACGTCGTCTTCCCGTGGTCGATGTGCCCGATCGTCCCCACGTTCACGTGCGGCTTGGTTCGCTCAAACTTCTGCTTTGCCATGTTGTGTGAAACTCCTTCACTCCGTCGTGCGCAGTCATGTGGAGCTCCAGGTGAGGATCGAACTCACGACCTCGTTCTTACCAAGAACGCGCTCTACCACTGAGCTACTGGAGCAGGCCAGGGGGAAATAAGGGAGGGTGAAAAGCCCGCAAAAGTGTAACAACCGAATCGTGAAATAGTCAACGGCGGAGTCCGGGCAGACTCACCGAGAGACGTGTGGTGGAGGGGGAGGGATTCGAACCCCCGAAGCTGTGCGCAGCTGATTTACAGTCAGCCCCCTTTGGCCGCTTGGGTACCCCTCCACGGATGCGCCTCGGGCGGACGAAGGTAGGTCCCGGCCACCCAATTCGCCACCCCGGTGCGCCCTCCAGTATACCGAACGGATTCTTGGTCCCCGCCGATTTCACCCATGTTGTCGTGTGACTTTCCTCCCCCGGTCGGGGTGACTCACGGCCCCCGATGCGGGCCATCGCGCTTGGTATGCTTGTCCGCTAGATCACGCCAAGAGGGTGCGGCAATCGCGACGATTACTCCAGAGCTGGCCCTGCTGTCGTCGGGTGCCGGCTTCCTCACCGGCGCCCTGCTCGTCTTTATCGCCCCTCGCCTGGTCGCGTCGCGATACGCGGAGGAGATCCCGCTGACGCCGGCGATAGCGCTCGTTCCGCTATTGGGGTGCCTTGCCGCCGGCTGGCGCCCCATTCGCGGGACCTTCACGCAGCTGCTCGTCGCCGGCACCTTCCTGGGGCTCGCCGCCCGCTATGGCGCCGGGGCCCGCCTCGTCCTCGCCTGCGCTTCGTGCGCGCTCCTCATACTGATCGCGTACGTCGATCTGGATCACCGGCTCGTGCTGAACCGGCTCTCCTACCCCGGGGTGGTGCTGTCGGTAGGCACCGCGGCGCTCTGGCCTGGTCTCGGTGTGGTCAACGCGCTGCTTGGCGCAGGGGCCGGACTCCTCATCTTCGGCGTTCTGGAGCTTATTGGCCGGGGCGCGCTCGGCACGGGCGACACGAAACTGGCTGCACTCATCGGCGCCATGCGCGGTCTTCCGGGCGTCTTCAACGCCTTGCTCCTGGGTGTCATCCTGGGCGGAATCGGCGGAGCCTTCTACCTGTTCGTCCTTCGTCGCGGACGGAAAGAGTACATGGCGTACGGTCCCTACCTGGCGGCCGGCGCGATTCTGTCCTTCTTACTCTCGTAGCCCACGCCGCTCGCGCTCGGCCACCGTCTCTCGCCGAGTGACCCTGGCGGCGATGAGCCGCAGGCGGATCGACTGCCTTTTCCGCTCAGGCGATACCCGGTAACGGCGGACGGCCGGACAGAAGCGCTGCCAACATATTCGATCCGAGCTCCCGAGCTGACTCCGCGTCCATGCGGCCGAGAAGCAACGGCCTGGCGAAGCCGTCGAAGAGAGCCAGGATTTCCGCGGCGGCGCCACGGGCGTCAGTCGACAGCTCGAGTAGGTCCAGGTCGATACCGTCTTGCAGGATGGACCGCAGCGTTTCCAGCCAGACGTCGTAGGCACGGACGGCAAGCGCGCGAATCTCCGTGTTGAATTGGGCCGCCCGCGTTACTTCGTACCGGAAACAGCGCACGTCGCCCGGAATGCCGCCCTCATCGACGGCAAGTGCGAGCAGGCGGTAGAGTCGATCGCGGGCGTCTGCCGCACTCGTTGCGATCTCCTGCACCTGCCGGATCTCTGCCTCCGTCACGTACTCAATAACCGAGAGCAGGAGATTCTCACGTGATCCGAATAGGTACTGCAGCGTGCTCACCGCCGTGCCCGTTGCCTGGGCCACGTCAGCCAGGCGCGTGCGTTCCAGTCCGCGCCGCGTTATGACTTCCGCTGCTCCCGACAGAAGCTGCGCCTCGCCGGCGGCAGCTCTTCTCCGGCGCTGCCGTGCCGCCTGCGGAGACCACATAGCGCTCTCCCTACCTCCCGCACTGTCGACGGACAACCGCAACCAGGTGGGCCAGCAACGCACCGGTGCCGGTCGAATTCGATCAGGATTTCATTGTACGGCGTGGATGGTTCGGTTCACGTATCAGGTCGCGGGTACGGAGTACTCCTTACGAGGCAGAAGATACTCGAATTAGCCGGTCGGAATCATCCATTCGTTCCATTGTGAAAGCCGGGGCCGAATCCATACCATGCTGGCGTACTGGTATGGAGATACCATAAAGCCACACCAGTTCAGCCTGGAAACTATGATTCGGGGCGGCAAGTTGATTCGGATGGCCCGACTATCTGGAAACGTCAGAACGGATCGGGGGGCCATGGCTGTGGCTCCATCGCGGAGGGGGCTGGGCTCCTCCGGGCGGATCTCCTGGCCCGCCTTGTACCCAGGGTGGCGCCGGCTGCGGGCGCCGGCCAATCGCCGGCGCACCGGCGAGGGAGGCCTCCGGTATGAATCGGCTCGTCGCCTGATCTGGGCTGAGAATGGCCAGGGAATGATCGAGATGGCGCTGTGCCTGCCCATCTTGATTCTCCTGGTCACCGGCATTATGGACTTCGGCCGGATGTACGAAGAGCGCATAGCCGTGACCAATGCCGCCCGCGACGGCGTTCGCTATGCCACCACGCATCCCACCGCCTGGAGCAATGCGGCGAGCCCGTCGCTCGCCACAATCGAAGGACAGATTCTCAATTCCGGCGGACCAGGCGTGATCCCGAATAACGACAGCCACATTACCGTTGCCTATGAGACTTCATCAGGCACCGCCTGCGGGTACTACAGCGCCACGAACAATGCGTTCGTGGCTCAGAACAGCTACACCCAGGCAACCTGTGTGGTGCCGGGCAGCATAATTCTGGTGACGGTGACGATTAGTTACTCGATGATGACTCCGGGCATGAACCGGCTGTTTCCGAGCGGGGTCTCCGTCACGTCCACAGCCGCCATGGTGGAGGAGCAGTGATGCCGTCGCGTCGCCGCGTTACCGGGATGTCGGCCAGCGAACGCGGTTCGGTTACGATTCTGGTCGCAGTTCTGCTGGCGGCACTGATGGGATTCGGTGGGATCGCACTGGATCTGGGCAATGTTACGTCGAACCACCGGCGCGCGCAGAACGCGGCTGACGGCGCCGCGCAAGCCGCCGGCTACGAGATCTATGCCGGTGCCACCGAAAGCACTGCCACCAGCATGGCAGACACGATCGTTGCCCAACATGGGCTGCCCTCGGCCGACCTCACGGGTCTGCAGTACCTCGACTCGATGCACGCCCCGACATCCAACCCTTCGAGTGTGGCCTACATCCAGAGCACGGTGACTTGGACCTTTCCGACGTATCTCATGGGGGTGCTGGGCATCCACACCGCGACCGTAGTCGGTTCGGCAACTGTGACAGTGGGCTCCGGCGGCGGGAATTGCGCCTTCTGCCTGCTCAGCCACACTCAGGGCGATGTCACCAGCGGCTCGCAGACGATCAACGTGACAAACGGCGGAATCTGGATCAACGACGCCAACAGCGGCGCCGTAACTGGCAGCGGGTCGACCACCATGAATGCGAGCAACATCGACATCGCCGCTTCGGGCTCGGGCGCGATCACGACCTCGGGGAGCTCGTCGTTCACACCCAGTGCGACGCTGGGCGCCGGCTTTATTCAGGATCCGCTGGCGAACGTTCCGGCGCCGAGCGTGTCAATCAACGGAAGCGTAGCGAGCGGCAACTGCTCGCTGTCCGGAACCCAGCTCATCATTAGCGGCTCCGGAGTCACCTGTACCATCAATCCGGGGATCTACTCGAGCATCATCATGTCCGGGAGCGGGACGCTGACGTTCAATCCAGGCGTCTACGTGTTCACCGGAGGGATCACGATCAGCGGCACCTGGGCTTTCAAGGACAACACGTCGAGCAGCCCGTATGGGGTCATGCTCTATCTCACCTGCAGCGGCTACTCGTCCACCAGCACCGCGCCGTGCAACGGCTCTTCCGGGGCCGGGCTCACCTGGAGTGGGACGACGACCTACCAGCTCACCGCTCCAACCACAGGTCCGTACAAGGGCCTGACCATCTTCTACGACCGCAAGAACACGGCGGGCATCACACTGAGCGGATCGCCTTCGGACAACTTCACCGGTACCCTGTATGCCGCGGACTCAGCCGGCACGATGAGTGGCAGTTTTCCGGTGAACCAGTTCAATTCGCGGGTGATCCTGAGCAATCTGACGACGTCGGGCACCACTTCGGTGAACCTGAACTTCAACCAGAGCCAGAACTACTCGGTGGCGTCGCTCCCGGTGTTTTCCCAGTAGCTCCTGCCTGCAAGCTGCGCGCGCCGCGACGACGTACGCAGCGATGTGAGCCGGATCGGCTGTCGCCTGATGGCGCGCCCGGAGTCGCTGCCCGGACCGGTTGGCAACGCACGGCTACACGCGCCAGGTGACCTACGGAAGCACTTGCCGCGACCTCGCGGGGGACTGTGCTGAACCGAAGCGCCACCCGGATGCAGCGGCTGGACCGCCCTCATCGGGACCCTGCGGCAAGTACATCGAGGTCGCGATTGGCGTAGTGGCTGTGCTCCCACTCCTCGTCGAGGATCACGTGCAGGCACTCCAGCACAGAGTGGGGCTCGGTCGGATGCTCTCCATCGTCCGGGGGAACACAGAGCCGTTCCAACTCGTCGCACGTGAGCGTCGCGATGGTTTCCCTTACCGCGTCCATCCGCTCGCGGCGAACGGCAAGCACCTCGTCCAGAGATGGGGTCGCGTCGTACTGGAGCCCGAGACGGCCAGGATCGGTGAGGAAGGATCCGGCCAGTCCCCAGGGATGGTGCGGACGTGACATGCCGCGAATCATACGGAGGAGCCAGATGTCGGTGGCCATGATGAGATGTCGCAGTGTCTCGACGAAGCTCCAATCGTCGTCGACCCGCTCGAAGAGCAGGGCCTCGGGCAACGTGCGAGCGTATGTGATTGTCGTCTGCCACACCGATTCGATCACGGCCCAGGCCTCGGCCAGACCCTGCGGGTCGCCGGCCCGCAACTTCGCCCGGTCGGGGAAGCGGCGATCGAGTTCGGCCTCGACCAGCGGAGCGACCTCGACGCCGTTTATCCGGAGCCCGTCAATGTATCCGGATATATCGGCGTTGCGGAGCCATCCATCGGTGATCCTGGCATCCTCGAAGTTCGGCGAGTGCAGCCGCGCCCCGGAGAAGTCGGCGTCATCGAGTCGCCGGGCCCGGGAGTCCTGCCCATTCGTCGGCGCCAATCGAGACTCTCCTTACCGCAGGATAAATCGACATTCCCATAGACGATAGACTCGTCACCACGGGCCGATCAACGTCTCTACTGTGGTGACCAATGACATTTGTCCAAGAGCCCTTCCTAAGGCTAGGCGTGACTGACCATCAAGACACTGCGTAGCGGCCAATTGCATTGGTCTCCGGCCTTTCCTGACCGAGAGGGTCTCTATGGATGAATACCACCCACTCGATCGGCACCCGTTCCTACGCCGAACGCCGGTGCTCTGCCGGCTGGCAGGAGAGGCACCCGTCCTGCTCACCACTGTCTCGATCACCAGGATGGCGTGGACATGGTTCGGCATTGTCACGTACGCGTCACGGACAACGTTTGGCCGGATGCGGGGTGTGCGCGGCCCCTGGACCAATGCAATTGGTCGCCACGCAGTTGCTGGTCGGTGATGGCCTGAGTGGGAAAGGGGTTCCCTACCGGCCCGTAGCCGGCCGCCCGCACTCATTGGCGGCGAAATCATGCTCTACGTACATGCTCCGGCAAGAGGTCCATACCGTGGCTTCATACGTCCGAGTTTGTCTCTGCCTCAGCATATTGCGGTCAGAGTTCGCGCGCGGGCCGGCATAACATGGAGGCCGGGGGCCTCGACCATGGAAAAGCACGAGTACGTACAGGCCCTACATCGAGAGACCGACGCTCTGCTGGGCGTGGCCCGCGCCGGGCTCGACCTTCCCGTCCCCTCATGCCCCGGGTGGATGGTCGGCGACGTCCTCGCTCATGTCGGCCAGGCGATGAACTGGATGCGCGAGATCGTCGAGTCCCGAACCCAGTCCGCGCTTCGTAACGACCCCAATAAACACAGCTTTGACTGGCACCGTCCCGGCGTCCTCGACTGGTACGTGTAGTCACGCGATCGCTTCGTTACCGTGCTCGGAGGCACCGATCCGGAGGAGCCGGTCTGGAGCTGGGCCGGTGACAATCGAGCTGTCTTCTGGCTGCGGCTGGAAGCCCTCGAGGCCGGGGTGCACCGCTGGGACGCGCAGGGCGCACTGGGCACGCCCGAATCAACCGACGGCGCGCTGGCAGTCGATGGGATCGACCCCACCATACGCTGGTTCCTGCCGGTGCGGCGCCTCAGGTCGACGCTCCCCGCCCGCAGCGAGACCTACCGATTCGATCAGACCGACGGCCCTGGCACATGGTCTATCCAATTTGACGACGGCGCTGTCCTGGCGGGAACAGGAAGCACAGACGCGCACGTGGTTTCGAGCGGGACTGCCTCGGAGATTCTGCTCTATCTCTGGCACAGAGTGCCGGCGTCCGCCCTCTCTGTGACCGGCGACATCGAGGTCCTCGACCGCTTCGACCGGCTGCTTCCACCGCTCTGATCGTCAGCAGCATCACTTTGAAGCATTCCTGCTCGAGCATGCCTATGTCGATCTGGAGCAGCCCGGCGACGTCCGCGGGCGAGCGCACCTGCAGCCGGCCTCTTTCCTCGGCCTACCCGGCGCGCCAGCCCAGCCCGAGAGCGGCGCGGATCGTGACCGCCCTAGAGCGACCCGCAGGGGGAACTATCTCAGGCGCCGGGTGGTGGGACGAGACGGCCAGCGGCAGCGAAGGCGTGCCCCCTGGATGAGGCGACGCAGCACCACCAGTGCTGCCGCGAAGAAGAGGTAGAACCCCACGACGACACAGCGCTTCTCCGTGCAGAGGCGCGGCTTGCCATAGCCGTTCATCCACCTGTGAGTCCGCTCCACCGTCCAGGGGCTCCCGGCTTGCCGCGGTGCTGGGACGCCGTGGCGCGCGATGTCCCCCTCCAGGTCCAGTTCGTCGAGCAGCGCCCAGGAGGGAGCACCCGCATTTCCTTGATCCAGGTGGACGGTTCCCGGCGCGGCGTCGGTGAGCGCGGCTACCTTGTCCCGCCCGATCATGCGGTCATACGCCTCCAGGGCTAGCAGATGCACCTGCTCGGCCAGCCCCAGCTCCGCCCAGTCCCGCAGCCGCCGCCTGATGGTGCGATCCGAGCAGCCAGGCGAGGCGATCCGTCCGTAACTCAAGCCGTGGACCTGGGCGGCGATCACGCGCCCGAAGACCCGGCGATCGGCGATGCGCTGGCGATGACAGCTCAAGGGATGCGTGGGCACGATGCGTGGGCGTGGGGGAGCAAGGCAGCGAACTGGACTCAGAGCCGCTCAAGCAGGGAAGCTGGAAGGACAGGCATGGCGGCTCCTCGATCTTGGAGATGGGTACTCGCTGATCGCCTCCGCCCTGCCTGTTCCCTCGCCTCACCCTGCTGCCGGTCGCTCTTAAACACAGGCTTGATCATACTCGGTGCGGATGCGTACTGGTGATCCGGCACTTAGCGAGTGCTTGCTAGCGGGAGTCTGGAGCGGGTAAGTTCGCGTATCGCGACGGAGAAGTGAAAAGGCCTTCAATTACTGCGAGATGGCGCCGGCACCCAGTGCGCGACCCTCGTAACCAGCCAGATCTGCAAAGGAGGACACCATTGGCGCCAGTCGACCTCCGCTCCATACAGACTGCACTGCGCGATCAGTATCGCCAGGATCCGGAGTCTGCCCTTGTCACCACAGCGGCCCGCAGCGTCTCCTACGATCTGAGTGACCCACAGCACTGTGTCGTCGCGCCCGAGGCATATCCGGAAGTCCAGATTTCGTCCGGATTACACGCTGCCGCCGGCGGCAGGGGTGATGTCCCGTGCTCCGGCGATATTCTCGCCGCGGCGCTGGCGATCTGTGAGGAGAGCACCATTCGCTCCGTGGCGGCGAACCTCGGTATCCAGCTGGAGGCAGTCGAGGTCGAAGCCAGGATTACATGGGATTTTCGGGGCACACTGGCGGTAGACCGGTCGGTGCCGGTAGGCGCGCTCAAGATCAACCTGCAGAGCAACGTTCGGGTCAGTGAGGGCGTGGATGAGGAGTGGGCACAGCGCTTCCTCCGAAGCGCCGAGCGGTACTGCTCCACACTCCAGACGCTGCGCAGCGGCGTCGAGGTGGAGACGGCGTTCCATCTGGAGTAATGCCCTTTACCCTGCGTCCCCGGATCACCGCTGTCTGCTGACAGTTTCGATAGGCCGACAATCGCATCCGAACACACCACGGTCACCCCGATGCGCGGCATGCCGGCGGCGATTGGGCGATGTATCGGGGGTGTCCATCGACCTTACGTCGTGGGATGCGCCCGCCGCAGCCGCACGAACTTTTCCTGCAGGCCCTCGACGAGAAGATTCACACCCTGCTTCGCGGGCGGCGTGTCCGCCACTTCGGGCACGCAGATCTCGCGCGCCAGCTCGACGATAGCCCGGGCCGCGGGTGATGTAGTGGAAGTCGACACGAGCGGCGTGCCCTGGTTGGACGCTTCCATCATCGCAGCCCCGCCGTGAGGGATCACGTACATCCCCTTGCCGAGGCTGGCCTCGAGTTGCTCCTTGGTCAATCCGGCCTGCGGAATGATCTCGTTTTGCAAAACCCGAACCTTGCTCTGTCCGATCTTCAGGGCCTTCAAGATGCGGAGGGTGTTCACGACCGACTTCACGGCCGCCATGTCCGGTGTGACCGGGAGAAGCAAGATGTGACAGAGCTCGAGGGCGATGAGCATGCTCTCGCTGAACGTGGACGAGGTGTCCACGATGATGTAGTCGAAAGCCTGCGCGGCCAGCTCGAGGGTCATTCGTACCGTACCCGCCCGCACCATCTCGGCCTGCTCGGGAGAGGATGGTGCGGCCAGGACGCTGATGCCGCTGCGATGCTGGACGAAGTACTGGTTCAGCATGTGCGGGGTCGCCCCCGCCAGGTCCTCGCGTGACCAGTCGGCGATGGTGGACGTGGGCACGAGGTCTAACAAGAGTGCCGCGCTGCCGTCTTCGAGCGCCAGGTCGATAACGCCGACGCGCGCCGACGGCGCCGCCTGTTTGATAGCGATCGCCGTGTTCACGGCCAGGGTAGTGCAACCGACGCCACCCTTCAGGCTGAACACCGTGACGATCTGGCCGCGATCAGGGCGTGCTATGAGGGCTCCCGATCCGCTGGATCCGTTTCCCGCGCGCTCCAGTCGTCCCATCTCGTAACGGGTGATCAATCCGCGCACGGCGGCCAGCAGTTTCGGCGTCTCCATCGGCTTGAGGAAGTACTCGTTGGCGCCTGCTTCGAAGCTGGCTGCGTAGTCCTCGGGTGCCGATCGCACGGTGAGCATGATGATCGGCACTTGATTGCCTTCACGCAGCTGACGAATGCGATGAACAAGCTCGAACCCGTCCATGGTGGGAAGCAACGCCTCGGTGATGACAAGGTCGATCTTGCTGTTTTGCAAGGTATCGAGCGCTTCCTCACCTCGCAGCGCAAACAATACGTGATAACCCTCGCGCTCGAGGTGCGTCCGCAGCTCAGGGGCCGCGGTTGGACTGTCGTCGACGATCAGAATTGTGTGACTCACGGTTCAGAATCCCCCTCTCGGTGCGCGGCCTGGCCGGCGATATGGCCGGGCGCCGGGTCAAAATTGCGGCGCATCTGGCCTAGCCCGCACGGACGAACATGAGCTGTGGTAGTGCCGGCCCCAGGATCACGATAAACAGGGCCGGGAACATGAGAAAGATGAGCGGAAAGAGCATCTTGATCGGCGCCTGATGCGCCAGCACCTCGGCGCGCTGGCGGCGGCGAATGCGCATCTCGTTTGCCTGCACATGCAAGACGCTGGTGATGCTCGCGCCAAGCTGCTCCGCCTGAATGATGGCCGTCACAAAGATGCCCAATTCTTGAATGCCGGTGCGTTCGGCCAGCGCCCGCAGGGCCTCGCGCCGGGGCACACCCACGCGCATTTCC
>DATGJB010000023.1:0-25931 GCA_035295425.1 Chloroflexota bacterium
GGCATCCTCATCGGCGTTGGTCGCCGCATCGGCCTGGGACCCGCACTCAATACGCTGTGGACGGGGGTCGCGTACGCGGTCCTTGATCTCCTCGTGCCCACGCTCGTCACCGTGGTTGTCTTTCGCTATCCGGTCAAGCAGCTCATCGATGCCGCCAAGAACTTCGTGAAGCTGATTTTCAACATCGTGATCGGTATCCTGGACGCGGTCAACGCGCCGCGATCGACGGTGCATCAGGTCACCAGCTGGAAGGGGCCGGTCACCGACCACTGGCAGCTGGCCTGGCTGACCACGCTGGTTCTGTATGGCCTGCTGACGATGTATCTGGTCGCGATCGTGTCGGAGATCGTCCTGAAGCAGATTCCGCAGCAGACGCTGGAGCGGCAGAAGGCAGCCTGATGATCGAAGTGGACGATATCTTCTACCGCTACCCTGGGAGCGGCGAAGATGCCCTGCGAGGTGTATCGCTGCGGGTTGAGCCGGAGGCGGTGATTGGAATCGTCGGTCCGAATGGCTCGGGCAAGTCGACGGTGAGCCGGCTGATGAAGGGACTGCTTCTGCCGACTGCCGGCGTGGTACGTGTCGACGGCATTGACAGCCGGACCGAAAGCCTGGAAGTACGCCGGCGAGTCGGTCTGGTGTTTCAGAACCCAAACAGCCAGATCGTGAACACCGTAGTCGAGTATGAGGTTGCCTTCGGTCCGGAGAATCTCGGGCTGCCGTCCCCCGAAATCGGAGAGCGCGTGGCAATCGCACTTGCCGCGGTCGGTCTCGAAGGTCACGAGGCTTCCGAGTGCCACAGCCTGAGTATGGCGGACAAGCAGCGCGTGGCCATCGCCTCGGTACTGGCCATGCATCCGCGATATCTGATTCTGGATGAGCCCACCGCCTGGCTCGAGCCGGTGGCGCGCCGCCGACTGCTGACGGAGGTCGTGAGGTGGACTCGTACGCGCGGCGTCGGACTCGTTCTGGTGACACACCGCATGGACGAGGCGCAGATCTGTGACCGGCTGTACGGGATGCTCGACGGCCGGATCGAGATGGAAGGGACACCGGAGGAGGTGCTGCTCGACGAGCGTGCCCGCGCCCGACTGGCCCTGAGCGTCCCGGAGGCGTACGAGCTCACCCGCGAGCTTCATGCCGCCGGGCTGCCGGTCGCGCCCGGTGAGCCGCTGGAACAGGTGGCGGAGGCGCTTTGTCCCTTCTAGAGCACACCGGCCGGCAAGCGCTATCGGTAGATGCCGGCGAGATCGTGTCGGTGCTGGGAGCTCCCGGCAGCGGCAAGTCACATCTGGCACTCGAGCTGGCATTCCTGGCGCGCCCGAGGGACGGCGAGGTGCTCTTCCGCGGTGCGAATCCCCTGGCGCGCGGCCGTGGCCGGCAGACGCAGCGGCCCCGGCAGGTGACCATGCTCGTGCAAAACGCCGAGGAGCAGTTGTTCGCCCGCACCGTGTTTGACGACGTCGCGTTCGGACCGCGCCATCTCCTGCTCGACGACGCGGAGATTGAACGGCGAGTGCTGGAGGCGCTCGTGGCGGTTCGTCTCGACCCGGCGGTGGTACGCGACCGCTCGCCGTTTGCCCTCTCCGGCGGCGAACGGCGCCGCGTCGCACTGGCCGGCGTGCTGGCGATGGAGCCCGAAGTCCTGATTCTGGATGAGCCGACCTCGAACCTGGATCCGAGAACCCGGGCCGACTTCATCGAGCTCCTCCACCCGTTACGCGGACGTGCCGCGATCGTCTGGTTCACGGCAAATGCCGTCGAAGCGTCGCAGGCCAGTCGCATTTACGTGCTGCAGGATGGTGAGACCCATGAGGTCAAGAGCGGCGGCGAGCTGATGCACGACTGGCGGCGCCTGGCGGCCGCCGGGATCGACCTCCCGGCAGTCTACGAGCTCGCCGGGGCGCTGGAGCGCCGCGGCGCGACACTGACCGAAGCCGCGTCGCCGAGTGAGATGCGAGAGGCGATCGTCCGCGACTGGAGGGTTCGCCGTGATCGGTGAGACGCCCCGTCTGCTCACCTTCCAGGCGGGTGACTCGGTCCTGCACCGTCTCGATCCCCGGACCAAGCTGCTGGCGACCTTCGCCGTGGTCGCTGCGGCGCTGATGGCGAGTCTCCCGCTCGGCATGATCGTGGCCTACGCGATGGGGGCGTGCATTGGGCTGGGGGCAGTGCATCTCCTGCCGCAGCTCTGGCGCGTGCTGCGCCCGTTACTGGTCCTCATCGCGCTCTTCGGAGTGCTGATCACCATCGTGACGCCGGGCCACGCCATCATCCACATCGCCTTCATCGTGCCAACCACCGATGGTCTGCTGCTGGCCATACGACTGGGTCTGCAGTCGCTGCTGATCATCTACACGACATCACTCCTCAGCATCTCCACGCCGCCCCTTGCAATCGCCGATTCGTTGCAGTGGGCGTTCGGCTGGCTCGAGCGGGTCAGGGTGCCGGTGCGCGACGTCATCGCGATGGTCGCTATCGGATTGACTTTTGTTCCGCTGCTGATTGAGGAGGCACAGAAGGTCATCGCGGCGCAACGCGCCCGTGGCGCCGACCTGACGATGAACGCCCTGCTGGAGGAGGACAGCATGGGTGCGCTGATGATACCGCTTCTCCTGGCCAACCTCCGACGCGGCGAGGAGCTGGCCGAGTCCATGGAGGCGCGCCTCTACAATACGGGCCGCCGCACGGCGCTTCACCAGTATCACTTTCGGCGGATTGACGCGTACGCCGCAGCGATCGTCCTGGCTTTCCTTGTCGCCGTAGCTGTCGTCAGCTTCGTCCTGTGACCACCGGCGTGCAGCGGGCGGCGCGGCTAGAGACGGCTCGGTCCGACCGCCTCCTCGCGGCGGCCGATCGGCGAGTCGGCGTAGTGGTCGCATAGATCCTGTGGATCGTCGTAGATGGCAAGCGCTCCCCGTAGCCCCTCGTCGCTGTGCCCACCACACCGCAGCGCGATAATCCCCACCCCGGCTCGGGTTGCCGACTCGACGTCGTAGGGCGTGTCGCCGATCATCAACACCTCGTGCGGCTCGAGCCCCGACCTCGCGAGCGCGGCCTCCACGATGTCCGGGGCCGGTTTCGACTCCTCGGCATCGTCGGTCGTGGTCTCGGTCTGGATCAGGTCGTCGATGCCGGCTGCCTTGAGGAGCGCTTGCAGCTCCTCCCTCTTGGCTGAGGTGGCGACGACGAGATCGAGTCCGAGCTCCCTGAGAAAGAGCAGGAAGTCGCGTGTGCCCGGGGCCGGCTTGAGCCACCGCACGTAACATTCGAGAAACAGCTCCTGCCGGCGATCGGCGATCCTCTTCCCCTCACCTTCCTCCGTGCTCAGGCCCGGCACCAGGGCCGGCAGCAGACGGTCACCACCCATGCCGATCAGCGGCTGAATCCGTTCCGCCGGAATGTCGTGGCCGAACTCCGCGAGAGTTTCGGCCCACGCTCGCGCGTGCGCGGCATTGCTGAGGAGGAGTGTACCGTCGACATCCAGCAGGATTCCGCAGAGCATAGGATTGAGCACCTCCTGTCTGCCTCGCCGGCGAGGCAATCGAGCCTGACGAAGGCAGGACAACGCCGGTTACGCAACTTGCGTGCCAGGAGTGCCGCGGGCAGTGTCGGTATCGCGTCGGAGCGCACCTGCGCCGGCGTGCCGGGAGCGCCGGCTTCAGCTCATGCGTCGACGCCGAAACAATTACGGGCCCAATCCTCGCCGAGCAGCGACGGCAGATAGATCGAGGCCGCCACGTTCATCAGCATGCCCTGCGCAAAGAAGAGGCGCAGCGTATCGGAATCGGCGCCGGAGAGATGTTCGACCAGCCGATAGAGCTGCCCGTAGCGGTGCTGCACCAGGCTCTGTACGTCCGGATCGGCGCAGGCGGCGTACGCCTGCATCTGCAGAAGCAGCTCCTCTCGTCGTGTCAGGAGACTGCCGTACCCTTCGCCCATCGCCTCCAGCGGCCGCTCGGGATGTGCCTCGGCGGCGACCCGGAACACGGTCTCCACACGGTCGAACCCGCGGTTCACAGCGGCCAGGAAGAGATCCTTCTTGGTGCCGAAGAGGCGGAAGAGGTAGGGCTGTGAGACGCCGACGCGCTGCGCTATTCGCTCGGTCGAGGTGCCGTGCAGCCCCATGACGGCGAACTCGGCGACCGCCGCCTCGAGGATCTCTTCGCGCCGCTCGGCGGCGGACATTCGGCGACGCGGCTGGGTATCGTGCATTCCAATTGTAAGTATACACTCACTAATGAGCGGCGCCAATGTGACCGGTGAGCGGGGACGCAGCGAATTGATTTGCGGCGCCATTCATAGTAAAAATTAGATGAGACTAAACATGAAGCGACCAACCGCATTTCGAGAATCGACGGCCGAGCAGGACTATCTGAAGCAGATTTATCTGCTCCAGGAGAACGTGGGACGGGCCACGACCCAGATGCTCGCCGACCGCCTGGGTGTCAAGCCGCCCTCGGTGACGGCCATGATCAAGCGTCTCGCCGAGGACGAGAATGGCCCGCTGGTGGAGCATACTCCCTACCGCGGGGTTGAGCTGACCGACCGGGGGATGGCGGTGGCACTGGAGATGCTGCGCCACCACCGGTTGATCGAGCTGTTTCTCAGCGAGCTGCTGGGTGTCCCCTGGGACCGGGTGCATGAAGAGGCGGAGCGGCTCGAGCACGTTCTCTCGGAGGATCTCGAGGATCGCATCGCGGCGAAGCTGGGGAACCCGACCATCGATCCCCACGGAGACCCGATCCCGAGTCGGGAGGGCGTGATGCCGCCCCAAGAGCTGGCCCGCCTCACCGCCCTGCCATTCGGGTCCGGCGGCACGATCGGCCGGATCGAGCAGCAGGAGCAGGCGGTACTGCAATACCTCGAATCGCTGGGGCTGGTGTTGAACGCCAGTGTGACGCTCGAAGAAATCGCGCCGTTCGGCGGTGTCGTGTCGGTTCGCGTCGATGGTCCGGAGGGGAAGCGCCGGCAGGCGATTGGGCTCGAGCTTGCCAATCGCATCATGGTGCATACCTCGCCGGCTGACCTGGATGTGGAGAACGCATGAGGCCATACCGCGCCGCGCCGGTCGAGACGATTCCACTTCAGGCTCTTCCCGAGGAAACCGGTCTCGCCGCGGCAGGACGAGCGGCGCTGGATGGTGATTCCCGCGGCCTGTTCCGGCTCCTGCCCTTCTTCGGCCCGGCCTTTATCGCGTCGGTTGCCTACATCGATCCCGGGAACTTCGCTACCAACATCCAGGGCGGCAGTCAATTCGGGTACCGGCTGCTGTGGGCGATTGTCATGGCCAACCTCATGGCGATGCTCATCCAGACGCTCTCCGCCAAGCTCGGAATCGCGACTGGAGACAATCTCGCCGAGCTGTGCGGCCGGCACTTCTCACCGCGCCTCGTCTACCCGATGTGGGTGCTGTCGGAGGTCGCGGCCATGGCGACGGACCTCGCCGAGTTCCTGGGCGCCACGCTCGGACTGAATCTTCTCTTTCACATCGATCTGCGATTCGGGGTGGTCATCACGGCGGTAGCCACATACGCCATTCTCACCCTCCAGCGCTACGGCGTACGTCCGATCGAGGCGCTCATCTCCGCGCTGGTCGGCGTTATCGCGGCGAGCTATATCATCGAAACCTTCTTTTCCCGGCCGGCGCTGGGCCTCATCGTCTACCACAGCCTCGTGCCGTATGCCGGCGGCAGCAGCATCATTCCGATCGTGGGCATTATCGGCGCGACCGTGATGCCGCATGTCGTGTACCTGCATTCCGCCCTGACACAGAATCGAATCGTCCCGCGGAGCGAGGACGAAGCGCGGCGGATCTTCCGCTGGAGCGTGCCGGAGATTCTCATCGCGCTGGGGCTGGCCGGACTGATCAACATGTCGATGCTGTATATGGCGGCCGCGACGTTTTACAACCACGGCCTTACGAAGATCGCGGACATTCCGGGCGCGTACCACACGCTGACGCCGCTGCTCGGCCCGGCCGCGGGCAGCGTCTTCGCCGTCTCGCTGCTGGCATCAGGCCTGTCAAGCTCGACGGTGGGCACCATGGCGGGGCAGGTTATCATGCAGGGCTTCGTGGGATTCACGATTCCACTCTGGCTACGACGGCTGCTGACCATGCTTCCGACCGTCGTTATCGTCTTCCTGGGTCTGAATCCGACGCAGAGTCTCTTCTGGAGTCAGGTGGTGCTCAGCATGGTCCTGCCGATCCCGGTGGTCGCACTGATCTACTTCACACGCCGCCGCGACCTGATGGGAAACCTCGTTAACCGGCGGTCGACCACGTTGATCGCAGTGGCCGTCGCAACCACGATTCTGCTGCTCAATATCCTCCTGCTCTACGAGTCGGCGTACTCGACCGTCCCCGGGATGCCCGGCATACCCGGTATCAATTGACGATCGCGGCGGGGAAGTGGCACGCGGCGTGCGGGAGCCAGGATCGGTGCCTTGCGCTCAGCGCCGGCGTGCCCTAGGATTGCTCTGATTCGACGTGTCGTTACAGTAGGAGTATCAATGGCCGAACCGATCATGCCGGAACCGTCCGGGGCAGACGACAGCGCGGACGCCTCCGGCCATACCGCCGAACAACGGTTCGTACTGCGAGTCGTCCAACCGGGTCTGGCCGGCCTGATGGATGGCTCGGTGTCGACGCTCGCCCCGCTGTTTGCGACGGCCTTCGCGACGCAGCGGACCTTCACGACCTTTCTTGTCGGCCTGGCGGCGGCGGTCGGCGCCGGTATCAGCATGGCGTTCTCGGAGGCCCTATCGGATACCGGCGAGCTGACCGGTCGGGGCAATCCAGTCCCTCGCGGCGCGATCACCGGCATTATGACGTTCATCGGCGGGGTTGGTCATACGCTGCCGTTCCTCATAGGGAATTTTCATGCGGCCCTGGCGATTGCCTTCGTCGTGGTGGGCGTCGAGCTGGTGGCGATCGCCTACATCCGCTACCGCTACTTCAGCATGAGCTTTTTTATGAGCGCCATCCAGGTGATCGTGGGGGGCCTGCTGGTCTTCGGCAGCGGCGTGTTGATCGGCAGCCGGGGCTAGCGCCGGCCCAGGGTGACAGCCGGTACCGGCTGTCACCCGGAATCAGTGCTCAGTGACCGAGAGCGAGATTCACGACCTTGAGCACGACCAGGAGAACCGCGACCACCAGATAGATGCGGAGGGTAAGCATCCCGACCTTCCGCGTTGGCGACCACGCCGGCCGCGGCAGGGAATCGAGCGGCGGCATCCGCCAGGTGGCGCGGTCGAGCGTCGTACCCGCGCTTCCGGTGGCGCCGCCACGGCGAATCCGCATGAGGGCGGAGACGATCAGGCCAAGCACGAGAACAAGCGCGAGGATGCCCGCGAGCATCGTGACGTCGATCGACGGGAAGAGGGTTGTGGCGGCCAGGATGAGGGACAGCATCACCAGCACGCCGACGATCAGACCTGCCACGGCATTGAGCCACGGCCGGTTGACCCACGGGCCCAGGACCGCGCGATCGTTGCACAGCAGTACGAGGAAAACTGTCGCGCTGGGCAGGAGGACGCCGGCCAGTGCCTGCACGCCGGTGGTGATGAGACCCAGAGGTGCACCGGGAAGCAGGACGACGGCGCCGGCCAGGGCGACCAGGGCGGCGTAGATGCTGTAGAACCCAACGGCATCGCGCCAGCCGCGATGGAGCGAATGCTTGATGCTGAACACGTCGCCGAAGGCGTAGGAGGTGGAAAGGGTCACCGCCGCGGCTCCGATCAGGGACGCGTTGAGAAGCACGATGGCGAAGACCAACCCGGCGGTGCGGCCGACGTTGTGAGTAAGACCGGTGATTACCGTTCCCGCGTCGACGAATCCGCCGAACTGCGGCGTGCCCTGGAACGCGAAGGCGGTAGTGATCACGAGCGCGGCGGCGCCGATGATGACGACGACCGAGCCGATCACCGTATCGGCGCGCTCGTACGCCATCCAGCGGGGCGTGAGTCGCTTGTCAATCACGTTCGACTGCTGGAAGAAGAGCTGCCATGGCGCGACCGTGGTGCCGACCAGTCCGATGATCAGAAGCATCACTGTCGAATTGAGCCCACCTCCAATCCCTGGTACGAAGAAGTCGTGTGCCACGGGGCCGAGAGAGGGGTGGCTCATGAGCGCCAGCGGAATCACCGCGAAGTTGGCGGAAACCAGCACGAACATGAAGCGCTCCCACCGGCGGAAGCTCCCAGTGACGGTCATCCCGATCAGGACCGCCGCAGTGACCGGCACGGCGATGTACTTACTGGCGCCGAAGGCCTCAATAGCGAGCGTGACGCCAATAAACTCGGTGATGATCGTCAGGAAATTGAGGAGAAAGAGATCGCCGACCGAGAATGCGCCCCAGAACTTCCCGAATCGCTCGAAGATCAGTCGCGCATGTCCGACACCGCTGACGAGACCCAGCCGAACCACCATCTCCTGATTGACGATTAGCACCGGAATGAGCAGCAGGAGAACCCACAGCAGGCTGGTGCCGTAGTTCTGACCGGCCTGGGCGTAGGTCGCCACGCCGCCGGCATCGTTATCGCCGACCATGACGATAAGCCCCGGCCCCATAACAGCCAGCAGCGTGAGCAGCCTTGCTTTCCAGGAGCGGCGTGTCGCCAGGTCCTGCTGGCGAATGGTGCCGAGAGCGCCCCGAATATCGCCCACATGGGCGGCATCGAGTACTGCCGTGTTCTCGGCCGCGGTGAGGTTGTTGACCTGAGCCACGAGTCACCTCCCTTCGCGTGCTGAACCGCGCACGCTCGGGAGGCTAACCGGTTAGCTCACCGCTGCATCCCAGGCGCACGCGAAGACCAACAAGCGACGTTGACTAGCAGGGTCGTCCATATATGTCTTCGAACGCCTTTCAAACACTGACAATCACCCGGCGGACCACGCCGGTGGGTCGATGCCCAGGCCAGTATCCCATGGTCGACCGGAAACGGTCAAGCGCCGATTGAGTGGCGTCGCCGGCGTGAAAGCGCCTGTGGACGCACCACCGGCGGTCTCCGGCAGTCACTCGGGCGCGGCGACCTCGCGCCGGTCATCTCCGGATGGGTAGTGCCGTACCCGCGTCCGCCACTCGACGGGGAGCATGACTTCGAGGAGGTCATCGACCGCGATGATGCCCAGGATGTGTCCTTCTGCGTCGACCACCTGGAGCGCCTCCAGATTGAAGTCTGTCATCGCGATCGCGATCTCGGGAATGTCGGCATGGGCCTCAACGCTGACCGAGTCGTCGGCGGCGGCGGCCACGGGCTCGGTTGGGCCGCGGCGAAGGAGCTCGGTGATCGGCGCCTGCCCGACGAGCCTGCCGCTCTCATCGACGACGTACAGAGTATCCAGCACGCGCGCCGGCAGCGTGCTCTCCCGCACCCGGGCACAGGCCTGTTCGACTGTGGCGCCAGCGGACACGGCCAGAAACTCGGGGCTCATGAGCCCCCCTGCGGTCTCGGGGTTGTAGCCGAGGAGCAGCCGGACCTTGCGCAGCTGTGGGAGCGGCAGGCGTCCCAGAATAAGTGCGCTGCGATCCTTGCCGAGACGGAGAAGCACGTCGGCAGCGTCGTCAGGGGCCATGCTCGCCAGGATCTCTGCGGCCTCGGCGTCGGAGCGATCGTGCAGGTAGGCAATCTGAAAATCCGGGTCGAGCTCCTCGAAGACATCCGCCTGCAGATCGCGGCTCTCTGCGACCGCAGTTAGAATCTCCTCGCCCTCCGACGGTGAAGCTGCCTCGACCATGTCCGCCAGACGGGCAGGGTGGAGGCGCGCCACCCGGGCAAACGGAAGACGGCGGCGCGCGGTGGGGACATGTCCGAGGAGCGGCTCGATGTCGAGCCAGTCGACGAGGCGCTCCGGCTCGATGTAGCCGGCGGTGCGGAGCAGCACTCTCTCCCAAACGGGCCGGCGTCCGGCGACGATGGATGTCACCTCGAGGTGATTGGAGCGAGGCCGCAGCGTGACATCTCGCACCCGGATCAGCCGCGCATCGCCGACGCTGATCACGTTGCGCCCGACGAGATCTCCCATCAGGAGGATCTCGCGCGGCCGGCGCTCGAACGGCCGCAGATCGACTCGATCGACCGCCAGCCTGGCCCCACCGGCGTCGAGCGTTGACACGTCCTGTACCCGCACGAATGCTTGCTGATCGCCAATCCGTACAACGAAACCGGCGATGCGAGGGTAGGCATTCTCGGTGAGGCGAGCGACGACATCGCGCACCTGTCCTAGACGCTCGCCCGACTTTGCCAGGAATGGCCGCCGAGCGATCGCGGTCACCGCCCACGAGGGCCCGCTCATGCCTTCCATGGTAGACCGAACCGTGGGCCACGCGTCGCCTGCTGGAAGGATGGGAGGGAGACCGTGAGGGCCGGACAGCATCCGGCCCTCACGGTGTTGAGAAGAGCTGAAGGATTCGTACCGGAGGCGGCTGAGCGGTTTCTCTGTACCAGGGTAGAAGGACTGCCTGAGAGGGACCTTAGAGCGCTCTGAACAATCTGTTTCCACGGATCGGCTCAATCCACGCCGGTATGCAATGCCGGCCACCCGGTACGATCGTGGTGACTCCAGCGAAGGACCGAAGCGTGACGAGCGAACCAGGCGCGACATCCACCCGGTCGTTCCTGTTCACCGACATCGAGGGCAGCACCAGTCTCTGGGAGAACCGGCCGGATCGAATGCGGCTATCGCTGCTTCGGCACGACCAGATACTTCGCTCTTCGATCGAGGAGCATCGTGGCAAGGTCGTGAAGACGGTCGGCGACGCATTCATCGCGGTGTTCGGCAAGGCGGCCGACGCGCTCCAGGCGGCAATTGCTGGGCAGCGGGCGCTGCATACTGCGGAGTGGCCCGACGACTGCCGGCTCAGAGTTCGAATGGCGGTTCACGCCGGTGACGCGCTCGAGGAGCGCGATGCCGACTACTTCGGTCCGACCGTCAACCGCGCGGCACGTCTGCTTGCTGCCGGGCATGGCGGACAGATCGTGGTTTCCGCGGCGGCGCTGGAGCTGGCGGGCGACGCGCTCCCCGGCGACGTTGTCATGCGCGATCTCGGTAGCCATCTGCTCAAGGATCTTGTCCGTCCGGAGCATATTTACCAGGTGGTGGCTCCGGACCTCACATCGGACTTCCCGCCGCTGCGGACGCTGAGCTCCCGCCATTCGAATCTTCCGGCGCAGACCACGCCGTTCGTCGGCCGGCAGGAGGAGCTGGCAGAGCTGCGTCGCCTGGTGACGCAGAGCGATGTCCGTCTCCTCACCCTGCTCGGTCCGGGCGGCATCGGCAAGACCCGCCTGGCCCTGCAGTGTGCAGCGGAGGTGAGCGACGATTTCGAGAACGGTGCGGTGTTCGTAACGCTCAGCGCTGTCTCAGACCCAGCTCTGCTGCCCAGCGCCATCGCCGAGGCGCTACACCTGCAGGAGACCGGGGACGTCCGCCCGCTCGACGCGGTGTTGGCGCATCTTCGCGGCTTCCGGCTCCTGCTCGTGCTCGACAACTTCGAGCAGATCGTGGAGGCTGCGGGATGCGTGGGGCAGCTGCTGCGCGAGTGTCCGGGCCTCACCGCTCTGGCGACGAGCAGGGAATTGCTGCGCATCGGTGGGGAGCACACGTTCCATGTGCCGACCCTCTCCCTTCCCGATGTGCGGGCGGCTCCGGATTCGGTGACCATTGCCCGGAACGATGCGGTGCGGTTGTTTGTAGAGCGTGCGCACATGGCGAATTCGGGCTTCAGACTCACCGACAGCAACGCCGGTTCGGTCGCTGCGATCTGTATCAAGCTGGAGGGGCTGCCGCTGGCGCTCGAGCTGGCGGCGGCGCGGGTGCGCATGCTGCCGCCCGACGCCCTCCTGGCGAGGCTACAAAGCCGGCTCGGTTTACTGACCGGCGGGGGCCGCGATTTGCCGGCCCGGCAGCAGACGCTTCGCGCCACGATCGACTGGAGCTATCACCTGCTCGCGGCGCAGGACCAGCTGCTGTTCGCTCGCCTCGCCACATTCGCCGGTGGCTGCACGCTTGAGTCGGCGGAGGCGATCTGCAACGGCGACCTCGACGTGTTTGACGGTATGGCGTCGCTCGTCGACAAGAGCCTGCTGCGCCAGGAGGAGGGCGAGCGGGGGGATGTTCGGTTCGTCATGCTCGAGACAGTCCGCGAGTACGCGATGGAGCGGCTGCGCGAGCTGGAGGACCAGGTAGTGGTGGGCCGCCGGCACACCGAATACTTCCTCCGGCTGGCAGAGGAGGCGCACGAGCATACGGTCGGCCCGCGGCAGCGAGAGTGGCTCGACCGGCTGGAGGAGGAGCACGGGAACCTTCGCCTCGCCCTGCGCCGCTCCATAGACGACGGCGATGTGGGCCCGGCGGTTCGTATCGCCCGGGCGCTGTACAACTTCTGGCGATTGCGCGTTCACCTGGACGAAGCCGACCGCTGGATGGCCGAGATTCTCCCGGTGACCGCCGCAGCTCCGCCGCAGACACGAGCCGACGCTCACCGAGTGGCGGCGCTGGTTGCCTGGCAGCTCGCCGATCTGGACCGGGCAGAGGCGCTCTTCCAGCGGGCGCGTGGCCTGTATCTCGAGACCGGAGACCGGCGGGGGCTCGCTTCATGCACCAACGGATTGGGCACGATCGCCCACGACCGAGGTCAGGCGGAGCTGGCCCGCCGGCTGTACGAGGAGAGTCTCGGCCTGTTTCGAGAGCTCGACCTGCCACCGAGCATTGCGATTCAACTGGGGAATCTCGCCGGCCTGAGTATCGAGGCCGGGGAGCTAGGTGAGGCCGAACGGTTGCTGACCGAAGCACTTGCTCTCCACCGCGGCACCGGCGATCCGGACCAGATCGCCGGATCGTTCTGGGACCTCTCACAGCTGGCGATCGAGGCAGGCGACACGCGGCGCGCGAAGGCGCGGACCCTCCAGGCGTTCTCGATCTGGCACGACATCGGGTACGTACACGGTGCCGGCTGCATGCTCGAGCAGCTGGCATCACTCTTCTGGAGTGAGCGACAGGCTGAGCCGGCCGTCTTCCTCTACGCCGCCGCCGCTGCCTACCGCGAGCGCGAAGGCGTACACCTTGCCGGCGCGCAGCAAACCGAGCGCGACCGCATCCTGGGTGAGGCACGCGCCTCCCTGGGCGATGAGGCGTGCGAGCGCATCTGGGAGGAAGGGTGGGGCACCGCTCCTCGCGAGGCACCTGTCAGGACGGGACTGGACGTCCCCGCCAGCGCCTCGGCGCTTGCCGGTGGGTAGCGATCCCGCGAAGCCCCGCGACCGAGCGTGATACTCTGTGCCTAGAGCGGCGGTAGCTGATGAGTCTTCGTGTCGCATCGCGCAAGCAGACCGGAAGGCGCGGCCCCCAGTGGCCGTTGATCCGGCTGGCCGCGTGCCTGTTTCTCCTTGGAGCGATCCCCACCGGGCGGCTCGCGCCGGCCCATGCCGCATCGCTTCCTCCGCCTGTGCCATGCCGGAGCTGCTGGATTCCGCCTTTGGTCACGTCCTGGCAATGGCAGCTCACCGGCACGGTCGATCAATCCATCGACGTACCGATGCACGATGTCGACATGTTTGATAATCCGGCGAGCGTGGTCGCGTCGCTCCACGCGGCGGGCCGCAAGGTAATCTGCTACATCGACGCCGGTACCTGGGAGAATTGGCGCCCCGACGCGAAGCAGTTCCCCAAATCGGTCCTGGGGAAACCGAACGGGTGGCCCGGCGAGCGCTGGGTCGACATCCGGCAGCTGTCGATTCTCGAGCCGATCATGCAGAACCGGCTGAATCAGTGCCAGGCGAAGGGGTTCGACGGCGTCGAGTGGGACAACGTGGACGGCTGGGAAAACAAGACCGGATTCCCGATCACCTACCAGGACCAGCTGGCCTACAACGTGTGGCTGGCGAACGCCGCGCACGCGGCGAACCTCGATGTTGCGCTGAAGAACGACCTCGAGCAGGTCGGAGACCTTCTCCCGTACTTCGACTGGGCGCTGGACGAGCAGTGCAACCAATACAACGAGTGCGACAAGCTGCTCCCGTTCGTCCAGTCGGGAAAGGCCGTCATGGAAGTCGAGTATCACCTCGCGAGTACCAAATTCTGCCCGCAGGACAATTCGCTTAACTTCAACGGTATGAAGAAGCGCCTCAACCTCGGCGTGTGGCGCGAGCCCTGCCGCTAGACGGCAGCGATGACGGTCATCACCATATCCCGGCAGGATGGGAGCCTGGGAGATGAGATCGCCCGCGACGTGGCAGAGAAGCTGGGTCTACGGCTGGTTGGGCAGGAAATGATCAACGAGGTGGCACAGCGGCTCGGTGTCTCGCCCGGGGCGGTGACCAATCGAGACGAGCGCGAGCCAGGACTTGCCGCCGAGCTGGTGCGTACCATGCGAAGACTGTACCCGGCAACGGTGAGCACCGGCCATGACGAGAGCGACGTGGTGGACGAGTCGTCATACCTGCAAATGATTCGCCAGCTGATCTGGGAGCTTGCTCGGGGAGACGATGTGGTCATCGTGGGACGCGGCGCAAGCTTTATCCTCGGCCGGAATCCCGATATTCTCCACGTGCTGCTGGTGGCTCCTCTGGAGATTCGCGTCGAGCGGGTAATGGCGGCCGAGGGGATCGGCCAGCGCACCGCGGCGCAGCGGATCCGCGAGGTCGATGCCAGTCGAGCCCGCTACATCCGGCACCATTACGGCGCGAACTGGCTGGATGTCACGCAGTACGATCTGGTGCTCAATACCGGACACTTCTCACAGCTGAAGGCAAGCGAGATTGTCTGCGCGGCGGCACCCATGCGACCCGCGACCGACTGACGGCACACGCCGGCGCGGCCGGTCCGCTCCGGGCGGCACGGTTCCTGCTTAATCACTCTGGTGGAAGGCCAGGAACGCGGGCCAGCACGTTGCAGACCCGCACCGGAGCCCGGCGGCATGGAGGCACGATGGCAATGTTGCAGATGCTCTCCGAGGAGACAATTCCTGAAGAGGGCGTCGACCAGTACTTCTCCAACCTGTACCGAATCGTGTGTGTCGCCGAGAAGCCCGCGGCGCACGAGGACGATGCAGAGCTGGTGCGCACGACGTATGTCGTGGACTGGGAACAGCTGGTTCACCTGCTCGAGGACTACGACGACTTCGGCGAGGACATCGTCGAGGTCACACCGGTACGCGGGGACGAAGCGTGCAGTTTGCGTCGCGTGGCCGCTTCCCCGCAATTGGCGCGCGCGTAGCTTCGCCGACCCCGGCTACTGCGCCCGGCTCAATGCCTGCTTGAGGAAGTCGATCGGCTCGATCGCGGTCGGATCGACGCCGTTGAGGAGAGCCAGATAGTAGCTGACGTAGTCGCCCAGCGCGATGAGTGAGACCATCTGCGCCAGGCGGCCGGCGCCGCGTGCGTCGACCTGGTGCCGCGGAACAGAATACCGATCCAGTACCTGAGCCGTCACTTCGGTTCGAACGCGAATGCGTTCCGGCAGCAACGAGCTGTTGAGGACGACGACGGCGATCATCTCGGGCATCCGCTGTGGGTACTCGTAGCCGACGATGGCATTGTGGTCCAGCTCGGGAAGCTCCTCATAGAATGCCCACGACTTGGCGTTCTCATTGAGCTGGGTCTTCCAGCGGCGGGCCACGGCGCCCAGAAAATCCGCGCCGTATACCACCACGCAGCGGCCGCGCAATGCCTCGGCGAGCTGCTTGGCGAAATTGCCGGCTGCCGGCGATGAGCCGTCCCACGTGCTGCGACACTGACGGGCCACGTCGATGGCCTCGCGCACGTGCTCTTCCTGGGAGGGCAGAAAGCCGAGACGCTCGAACAAGCACAGCAGCGGAGTAAAGAGGTAGCCAAGCGTGGCGCGCGGCTGGGCGGGATAGCTGAACTGGATCGAGGGGATCCCCCACTCGCCGGCGAGCCGGGCCGCGGTGCCCCCGGTGGTGATGGTGGCGAGCGGGGCGCCACGTCGCCGCGCCTCCTGCATCGCCGAGATCGTCTCTTCGGTGTTGCCGGAGTAGCTTACGGCAATCACCAGCGCCGACTCGTTCACCCAGGCGGGCAATCCGTAGTTGCGCCAGACGGCAACCGGGACAGGAATATCGTGCGCGCCGTACGTTTCGACCAGCGAGCCGCCGATGGCCGAGCCCCCCATGCCGCAGATGATGACGCGGTCGACCGAGCGATAGGCCGGCGGCAGCTCGACTCGGCTGGCCAGCTCCCACGCCGTCTCGATCTGCTCCGGAAGGTCATTGACGCGCCGGAACATGTCGCCCGGGTCGAGCAGGCGGTACGACTCCGGATTGTCGAGCCGCACCTCAGACGGTGCCGTCACGGTTTGCCGCCTCCACCTCAGACTTGGGGACATTGAGGACGATGGTCTCGGGCTTGACGCTCGCTACCCACTCCATGCGAATCTCCTGATCGGTATGAAAGATGACGCCTCGCTCAATCAGCAGCGCCTGAATGCGGCGCGTCTGCTCGTCCACCCAGACCGCTCTAACCTGGCCGATCTCGCCGTCGGATGCCCAAACGGTGGTGTCTGGCCCGATGATCTCGTCGCTGGAGGGCATGGGGACGCTCTCCTCGATGATCGGCGTGAAGGCGATGCTTTCGACTCCGGTGGCGGCGCCCACCGGTGGCGCATCGGGCAGCCCGTCGTCGGGGTCCGGCTCATCGTCATCGCGTGTCGGCGGCGGCGCCACGTTGCGGTCGACGACCCGGCGCATCTCGTCGAACTGATCGCGACTGATATCGAGGATCACTGCTTCGACATCGGCGGACTCGACGACGCCGATAGGAACGATGGCTTCACCGCCGAGGAGCCCGGCGCGCTCCACGAGAAGCGACGTGACTTCCTCGGTCGCCGGATCGTACACCAGCCCTCGTATCGAGCCGAGGCGCTCGCCGTCACCGCGCCGCACGTCGGCGCCGACCTGAATCTCCATGCAGCGTCTCCTGCCAGCAGTACTCTTTTCCATAGTACCCGTCATTGAGAGCGTGATCGTGACGCTGGTAGACTGATTCGGGCCGGCGGGAGCCGGCTTTCGGCGGTGGGATGCGTGCTGCATTGACTCACCGAGCGAAACGGCGTGGAGAGGTCGCCTAGTCCGGCCTAGGGCGCGGCACTGGAAATGCCGTAAGCGGCAACGCTTCGTGGGTTCGAATCCCACCCTCTCCGCCACACTTCTCTCCTGCTTCACGCTGCTGTAACCCCTGGGCGACGCGTCGTCTGCTGCGAGTTGGAGGCGGCGATGCGGAACCCCCATCGACCATCCGGTGCGCGGCCGCATGCCCTCCGGTAACCAGCACGATCTGCCCGCTCTGAGACGGCATGCTCGACCTCCGGACTCCCTGCGTCGTAGCGGCAACAGAGAGGCTATTCCGGGCGAGCTTCTCGCAAGGCCGGATGCTCGCCGGGTGTGCCGAGGCGGATGGGTGGAAGGGAGGCAGGATCTGGGCTGCTGCCATCCGCGTGGTCGCGGATAGGGAGGGTCAGGGTAAAGGTAGTGCCCTTTCCCGCTTCTGAGTCCACGGTCAGCTCCCCACCATGTGCCGTCGCGATCCCGCGAGCGAGGTAGAGCCCGAGACCGTGGCCCACCGTGTCACCGCCTGCTCCATATCGGCCGAATAGCCGCGGCAGGAGCTCCGGGGAGATCCCCGGACCCTCGTCGTGGACCTCGATCACCGCCCACATACCGTCGTCGCTCCGGCGATGCCCCATGCTCACAACAACCGGCACACCAGCCGGCGTGTGCCGGATGGCGTTGCCGACCAGGTTCCGCAGCGCCTGCGTGATCCGCGGTGCATCTGCCATCACCATTAGCTGGTCCGGCGTCCGCACCTCAATCTCGGGGCGTTCCGCCCTGGCGGCATCGACCACGTCGTGGATGAGGTCGACCAGATCGACCGGCTGGCAGACGACGGAGAAGATGCCGCCCTCCAGGCGAGAGGCATCGAGCAGATCTCGAACCATGGTGCTCAGACGCTGCAGCGAGCCGGCGATGCGTGCGGTCTGGTCCATTTCTCGCTCACGTCCGCCACGGCGCAGACGCCGCAGCAGGAGATCCGCCTCGCCCTTGATCGGCGTGATCTGGTTTTGCAAATCGTGGGCCACCGTCTCCAGCATTTCTTCCGCCACCTGCCGCCGCGCCTCCTGCAGGGCCTGGCGCGTCACAATCTCATGCAGCTCGGCACGGTGGGCGACCATGCCGATCCAGCGGCTCGCCGCCTCGAACAGGTCCCTCTCTACCGGAGAGAATCGATCGGGCTCGGCGGACTCCGCGACAATGATGCCCCTGATATCGCCTCCGACCCGGAGCGGGACGGCACAGAGCGAGCGAACCCCAAGCGTGTGGACCACGCCTCGATCCATCTCGGGATCCTGGTCGGCGCGGCCCGAGTAATATTCTCTTCCGGTGAGAAAGACCTCGACCTGGCGGCCGCCGTTGGCGATCGGAACGCGATTCAGTCCAACCCGGATCTGTTGCCGTCCCATCGGCGTGTTGCTGGTTCCCAGAGCCACCAGGGTGTCGGTCTCCGGATCGTGCAGGAAGAGGTCCACTTTGTCCGCGCCCATCGCCTGCGCTAGCAGGTCACTGGCCTCATTCATCGCATCCTTCAGCGTGAGTGCCTGGATCCCGAGGAGGCGCTGCAGCGTGTACTGAAGTGGGACATCGATGTCGCTGCCTGCCTCATCCGGTCCTGACCCAGCCGTCGTTCCGGTGTGGTCGGAGTGCGCGATGGAGTACGTACCGAATCCGGCCGCCTCCATCAGGATCGAGAGTGGAAACTCGAGGGCGGAGGCAAGGTGGTTCAGCAGCGGAAGGGAGGGAAGTCCATACTTTCCGGTTTCCAGGGTCGAGACCCGCTCCTGACTCCAAGCCAGCCGCTCAGCCAGCTGTGCTTGTGTCAGATTCAGGGCCTTCCGGCGGTCCCTGATGGTCGCGCCGAGTCGAGGCAGATCGGGTGGTTGCCGTGCAGACACTGCAGGTACCCCTTCGTGGTCCCCGCGTCTCGGTGCACGCCAGACAAGGAGGACGCGGTCCTTTTCGTCTTTGCCTATTCAGCACGCCGGCCATGTCAGTCCGCCGTGCAGTCTTGTTCCACGAATAGTGTAGCGGGAAAATCAATACTGTCTGCCGCGACATCTGTGCGGGGTTCATGAGGAGGGCATTGCAACCCCGTGCCAAATGCGCCGGAGCGGCGCAAGTCACGTGCGGTGTCTGCATGCATCTGGTGACCGAGGCGAGGGAAGAGAATCGCGTCGCGAGCGCCATCCCGCTCGCGGGCTCGCCGAGTGACGCAGCTGGTGCGTCACGGTGCACCGACGGCAGGTGGCGCGCTGTCCGGAGCTCGGCACAACCTTGAACGCATGCCCTATAATCTGCTCAGGACGCGGAGTCAAGCCGGCCTTTTCCGAAGCGCAACGGCACGCACGCTATTGCAGCCGGTCAACGTCACCTTGATCCCGGAGAGGCTACGCGATGGCGTCGAACCGTGACGTCCCCGCCGCAAGACGTGGGGTCCCGCCTATCTCTATGGGACCGCTTCGAGCCCTGGAGCTCATCGAAACGGTGGGTGATGTCGAGCCGTTCACTATCGTCCCCATTCGTCAGGCCTTCGGGGCCGTGACGGCACCTGCCGACCGCATGACGGCCAAGGTCCGCTGGGCGGAGCGAGCGGAGTACACGATTCTCACGCGCGATGTCCCGGCGAGATTCGCCCCCTACAACGCGGTGATCCGGATCAGCGCGCGCGGGACCGAGGACATGCAACGCGACTACCTGGCACATCTGGTCTTCGAGCAAGAGGAGCTATGACGCTCGAAGGGGGTGAGGGGCAGGACACGGCAGACGAGCGATTGAGCGATGCCTACCGTGAGGCGGTGGGGTCCGTGGTGGCGGCGCGTACCCTGTACAACCAGGCGTGCGCCGCGCACGGACCAGAGAGCCTTGCCGCCAGCCAGGCCAATGAGTACCTCACCCGAGAGATCGATCACCGCAACCGGCTGCGGGAGCAGTACGATCGGGTACTGAACCGGCGACCGAATCAGCCTCGGCGGTGATCGCGCGGGAGCTGCATGAGCTCCTGCTGGCACGTGGTCAGAGCTCGGGCGATGTCGTTGTAACGGTGGGTGAGTCCCTGGGTGACGACAACCGCATGCTGCGCGTCCTCGTAGGCTGCGAGATACCACGCCATCCGTACCTCATCCGCGCCGTCGTCTATTCGATCGTCCACGCCCTGCCCCAGGGCCTGGACAGCTGACCGGCGCTCAACCCACTCCGCCAGCTCGGTGTCGATCAGTTGAGCGACATGACTCAAGTCGGCTTCGAGCTGAGCTCGCTGCCCTTGAAGCGCCAGCTCGCGGTCCTGCGACTCCTGCTGGTCCTCCTGCCTCGTCACTTCCCTCCACCCGGCCCACTGAGCGGGGTTTCGGATGCGCTGGGACCGGGAGCCGTGGCCTGTGGCTGCAGCGGGGCGAAGTTGCCGGCGCGATAGCGTACCGCGCGGCTCGGGAGGCAGCGCGGACAGACGTGATGCGTCTCCGGCCAGCGGCCCTTGGTGACGAAGATCTCGTCCGGTCCCCCGCAGCGATAGCAGAACGTCGCCGAGCCGGATGAAGGGATCAGGTCATGGCCGTGCGCGGTGCGACACGCGTCACACATCATTACCGCGACTACCGGCCCGGCTCGGGTGAAGCGATCGCGGCTCTCGAGAGGCTCACCACAGCCCTTGCAGTAGACAAAGTCGCTTGCTCCCGGTCTCGGGTCATCCGCGAAGATCTCCGGGACGCGCCGCGACGACAGCCGGTTAGGAGAGAAACTCATGCTCGATCGTCCTTTCGACGACGCCGAACTCGACGGCACACGGAGGGGGAGATAGAGAGCAAAAAGACAACACCCGGTTCCCCACACGTGAGGAACCGGGTGTTGTGCACAGGTTACGTTTCTACCAGCGTTGGCGGGGCTGGTAGCAATCGGAGCAGTACACCGGCTTGTCCCCTCGAGGCTCGAAGGGCACGAGCGCCTCTTTTCCGCACCGGGCGCAGGTCGCCGAGTACATCTGCCGCTGTGGCCGGTCGTAACCGCCGTGTGAGCTGCCGCCGTAGGAGCCACCCGAGTCGCCCCGGCTGGATCGCCGCTCGGCGCGGCAGGTCGGGCACCTCTTCGGGTCCTGGTAGCCCCGCTCGGCGTGGTACTGCTGGTCGTCAGCGCTAAACGTGAAATCCTGGCCACACTGGGCGCAGTTCAATACTCGATCGGTCGTCATTCTCTCTTCCAACTCTTTTAATGTAAGTCACGGTCTGAACGAGCTGGAAGATCACACGTGCGCAATCATACGACCAGCGGGCACAGGACTGTCCCTACTTCGTCAATTGTACCCGATCCGTCCACACTCGTGCCGACCGGCATACGCTGGTGCGGAACTGCGCTACGGAATGCGGACACACCAGCAATTGAGGGCAATTATGAAGACCGCAAACGTGCCCGCCCGTTCGCGTCGGCGGGACCCGGCGAGATTCTTCGCCTCCCGGTAGCTGGCACACTGCGTGTATTCAGAAGGGTCAGCCGGAATCGGCCCGGCGGGTCGCCGTTCGCCCGCGGTATCCACCTGTTGGGGAACGCCTGGAACTTCAATCAATGACATCGCGACCTCCCGCTGTCACCACCACCTCGACCCCGGGATCATCAAGGCTCCTGTCGGTGTTCGCGGGTGCAGATGGCGCAGTGCAGTCGCGAGTCGGTGTGTGCTGGGAAACCCATGCCACCACCCACACCCGAGTATAGTACAATCGGTTATGAAAATGTAATTTTTCGGAAGATTTATGGAGAAGGGAGCTACGATCATAACAGGAGACCCGCCCCCGTCCGTCCGAGAGCCTGTCGCAGCCGATTGCAACCCGGCGCGGCGCTACCTGGACCGCCTCGCCCCCGGGTCCCGACGGACGCAGCTGGTCGCTCTGGACCGCATCGCGGCGCTGATGAGCAGAGACCAGACGTCCGCCGTCGATCTGCCCTGGCACCGTCTCGACCAGCATCATACAGAACGCATTCGGAGTGCTCTGGCGCTGAAGTACGCACCAACCACGGCGAACCGGATGCTGGCCGCGCTCCGAGGCGTCCTTAAGGCGGCCTGGCAGCTCGGGTTGATGGATGCGGATGCATACCATCGTGCGACGGCGATAGACAACGTGCCCTGGTTTATCTCCCCACGGGGCCGTGTCCTCTCTGCCGAGGAGATTGGAGCGGTGTTTGCGGCGTGCAATCGCGACGGCACACCGGCCGGCATCCGAGATTCGGCGCTCCTGACGGTCCTCTTCGCGGGCGGCCTGCGCCGCTCCGAAGCGGTCTCGCTTGACGTGCGCGACTACGATGCCTCCAGCGGAGCTCTGACGGTCCGTGCTACACGCGATAATCGGGAGCGAGTCGTCTACGCCACGGACGGTGCAGCCCAGGCCCTGGAGCGCTGGCTGGCAATTCGCGGGACGAGCCCGGGTCCACTTTTCGTGCCGGTCAACCGGGGGCAGAAAATTCTGGTGCGGGAGCAGCGGATGGCCGACCAGTCGGTCCATCGGATGCTGCAGAAACGGGGGGAGCAGGCGGGAATACGGGCGTTCTCCGCGCAGGATCTCCGCCGGAGCTTTATCTCGGGCTTGCTGGAGGAGGGCGTCGACATCGCCACCGTCCAGCGGCTCGCCGGTCACTGCAGTGTGCTGACGACCCAGCGATACGATCGACGCAGTACTGCATCACAGCGCGGGCTGGCCCGGATGCTCGAGGTTCCAATTCGACGGCCGTAAGACTGCCCACCCGGCAGTACCGGAGCCGAGCAGCTACTGAGGAAGGCGGCGAGAGGCGAGCAAGAGACGGAGCTCGCCCAGGTTCAGCTGGACACTGTGCGCAGCCTTGATCTCCCGAATGATGTCCTGTGGTTGCAATCCGCGTCGCACCCCGTCCTGCGCGGCGTGCAGGACAGCATCGCCGACTCGGGCATACACCTGATTGGACGGAATTCCGACGGGACGAGGCCGCGGATTGGTGTTCTCATCGCCGGCGGATCCATCCGTCTCGGGGTCGCGTGGTGTGAACTGAATCAGATTCGTCATTGTTGCTTCTTTGCCTCCCAGCTGTCGGCATCCCGGCGGCCGTCCATATGAATCCGTGCACCTTCCCAGCCTCCCTGATGGCGGGGACGCTTCAGGACGTACTGCACGCGCCCGCGCGGTACCGCGACCATCCCCACCAGCTCCCATCCCGTGGCGCCCCACACGTCGAGTGCCTGGGTGACTGTCATCGGCTCAGGTGAGCCGTCCATGAAGCACAAAGGACCGGGCGCCCCGTCGCACGACTCCAGCTGTCCCTGGTTTGCCTCGGCGACCGCGACACGGTACTCCCAGCGGATGTTTCCCCCGCTCGCGGCGTCCGTCCCAGTCATCACGACCTCCCCGCGCCATCACCTCGAGCCACATGGACTCAGGGCTCCTGTCTGTGACCGCGCTTGCAGATGGCTGAGTACAATCGCGATCGGCCGGGTGCTGAGGCGATCCCAGACCACTTGCTGAGGCGAGTATACACCGGTCACGTGCGAAAATGTTAATTTACGGAAAGAATCGTCACACTGGGCAGGTTCATGCGAGGAGGACAGTGTATGGGCTGCGAATCCCGGGGCTCCTTGCAAGGCTCCGCGGTGTCCCGCTACCTGCGCCGTCTGGAGGCGGGCTCGCGACGAACGCAGCGAGCCGCGCTCGACCAGATTGCCGCACTGATTTCGGACGGAGCGAGCTCGGCCGACGATCTCTCCTGGCACCTCCTGACGGAGCAGGACACGGACACTCTCCGGCGTCAACTTGCCGAGCGATATGTGCCGGCCACGGCGAACCGCATGCTCGCTGCCCTTCGTGGCGTACTGAAAGAGGCATGGCTGCTGGGGCTGATGGACGCCGAGCGGTACTATCGCGCGAGCAATATTGCGAATCTTCCGCGGTCGAGGCCGCCGCGCGGCCGCGTTCTCGCCGGCATCGAGCTTCGGGCGCTCTTTGGCGCGTGCCTGGGCGATCCCACTCCCGCCGGAGCTCGTGACGCGGCGCTGCTCACCGTGCTGTATGCGGGCGGGCTGCGGCGATCCGAGGCCAGTGCGCTGGATGTCCGGGACTACGATGCACCGTCCGGTGCGCTCACCATCCGTGGCACGAACGACGCGAGGACGAGGACCCTCTATGCGTTCGACGATGCGGCCGCCGTACTGAATCGATGGATACGCTATCGAGGCGAAGCTCCCAGTCCACTGTTCGTGCCCATCGACAAGGCGGGAAGAATCCTGGTCCGAGATGAACGAATGCGCGAGCAATCTATCTATCGGGCGCTGCTCAAGCGGGCGGAGCAGGCCGGAGTCGAGCGGTTCTCCTGCCACGATCTGCGGCGCACCTTCATAACGCGGC
Organism: Chloroflexota bacterium; assembly: GCA_035295425.1. GTDB lineage: Bacteria > Chloroflexota > UBA5177 > UBA5177 > UBA5177 > DATGJB01. The sequence continues at coordinate 24,419 of DATGJB010000023.1, forward strand.
TCCTGGAGAGTGGTGCGGACATTTCGACTGTCCAGCGACTTGCCGGGCACTGCAGTATCGCGACCACCCAGCTGTATGATCGGCGCACGGAAGCATCGCGGCGAGACCTCGCCCGCATGCTGACCGTACCGGGATCGGGGCCGCGATTCCTCCCCCTGCCGAAAAGAGCCGGCGGCAAGGGACCGCATCGGCGAAGCGTTCAAAGCCCTCAATAGCCCTGTAAGGAGGCGCCCGGCTACCGCACTATGAATGGAAGCGGTCGCGGAGGCGCCGGCCCACTGGGATTGAACGGCCCTCTCAACCGTCGGGCCCTGCGTCGCAGACGCCGACTCGATTCTCACCCGTGCCGTGTATCTTCCCGCGTGCGCCGGAGATACATGGCGAGTAGCTGGCGGTACGCCGCCCGGGTCCGGGCAAAGCGCCGGCTCGCTCCGATGGACCGCGGATGCGCTCCGCCGTCGCGTCTGATCGCCGATTCTCGCTCGATTGACTGTTGGGCGACAGCCAGACGCGCCCGTGCCACACGGTGGGCCAGCTCCCGCAGCTGCATCCGGCGGATCGTCGTACTGTTCATGGTCTCCCTCCCTATGGCATCGCCACGAACGTGCGGCGCCTCACCTGGCTCGACTGGTGTGATAGGCGGTTCGTACTCAGATGCACGGCCCGGGTTACGTTTCCGGGTGGTCGATCACCTGGCGTACCGCATCCAGGCAGACACCATGGTTCGCGAGCTGCTCAGCCATCCCGCTCCCCGGGTGGTCGGCCGCGAGCAGCAGCGTCGTAGCGTCCACGGACCTCGTCTCGGTGTTCGATCTGACGGCTCAGGTACTCCTGTGCCTGTTCGGCCGCCCAGCTCTCGGCTCCCTGGTGCTCGCAGGCATCGGCATACAGTTTCCGGGCCGCCATCAGGGCTCCGATGGCGGCGTTGTACTCGGCATACAGCGTGTTACTCATTGCTCCCTCGCCGGCACGTAGACCGGCACTGGCGCCATCTTCTTCTCCAGCCGCCGGGCAGTCCATGGTCGTGGACGCCAGACCCGCCACCGACGAGGCAGCGGGATGGTCCAGCGTCGGGGCCGCGGGAGGCTCCATACCTGCCGCTGGGGCTGGGTCGTGGCATCCGATCGTGGCGAGAGCATGTCGACTCCCGAGCGCCGCTCGGGAGTGACCGGCGCGGACAGGCTCACGCGAGGGACTCCACCGCAGTTCATGCCGCACGCGGCCGGCTCGGCCTGGAAATCAGGTGTCTGGTGATCCATGGGGTATTCCTCGTCACGGGCGGCGCGGTGCCCGATTGCCCGTTACTGGCTGGACGTGTTCGCTGCCGGCGTCTGCCGGCCGGCGAGAGGGAGTGCACTGCCATTCTCGGAGCCCGCCGAGAAGGTTGCCCCCATACTGGCGATTCCCTGAAGCTCGGAGGGAACCACAAACAGCTTGTTCGCTGTGCCTTCCGCCATCTTGGGGAGAGCCTGGATGTACAGGTACTTGAGGATCTCGGGTGTGGCATGTGCGG
>DATGJB010000024.1:0-7197 GCA_035295425.1 Chloroflexota bacterium
ACATGTCCGCCCGCCGGTACAGCGCCGGAAGGTCCGCGCTTCGCACATAACCGAGCAGCCGCACCTGATCGCCCTGCCGCAGCTCCCGGGTGCGCTCAATCAGGGGACGGTCCTTCCAGCCGCGCGTACCCGCGATGACCAGCGAGTGCGGTAGCCGCTCCTGACGCACCAGCTCGGTGAAAGCTTCGATCAACCGAAGGTGGTTCTTCCGGGGTTCCAGCGTGCCGACGGAGAGAACGTACGGCCGGTTCAGCCCGTAGCGGGCGAGCACAGCGGCGTCGGAGTCGTCCGACGGGACGTCGGGTCCGTACTGCGCCGCCACACCGGCGTACACCGTCCACACTCGTTCCGGCGAGACATGAAGGCAATCGACGATGTCTTCAGCCGCGCTATTGCTCGGCGCAATGATGAGACAGTCGGTGCGCGCCAGCAGTGGCATGATCGCGCGGTGGACGGCAACCGTCTTCCGGGTGTGGTACTGCGGGCACCGATAGACAGACATATCGTGCATCGTGACCACCACTCTGGTGTCGGCGCCCCGTATCACCGGCGCAAGGTGATTGGGAAAGTGGCAGACGTCAGGGACCATGCGCCGCAGGCTGAGCGGGATACCCGCCTGCGTCCACAGCAATCGCGAGGGCAATCGATCACGCGCGTAGACATCCTGAGGAAGCAACCCGCTCACGTTCTCGGCAGTAGCCACGTCGTATCGGTTCGACAGAAAGACCAGCCGGGATCCGCTGTCCTCCGCCTGAAGCCGCTTCAGGCCGGCGATGAGCTGGCCCGTGTAGCGTCCGACACCGCTCGGCGTCCGGACGAGTGCCGATGAGGCGTCGATTGCGATTAGCACGGCTCGACCCTCACCGTATCCGGGAGCACACCGAGACCGGCCAGCCCGCAGGCGATCCAGAACACGAGCATGATCGAGTGGGCGCCGAAGAGATAGTCGACCGTGCCGTGCGCGAGCATGACGGCCGCCAGGCCGGCGGCAACGGCCACCCAGTCGGCGGCATGACCTGACACCGCGTCACGGATCGGGCCCCGGAACACGGCGGCGAGGAAGCCGAGGAAGGCGAGGGCCCCGACCAGGCCCAGATCGGCTGCCACCTCCAGGTACAGATTGTTGGCGTAGATTCGCGTATCCCAATGTGCCTGCCGTGGCCGCGCGAACTGCCCGTAGAGGAGCCTGAAGCCATCCGGACCAACGCCAAGCAGGGGGTGCGCCGCGATCATGCGAACCGCCGCCGCCCATAGCTGGAGGCGCGGAGGCTGAGACGGGGTCTCGGGCAGCCGCGAGGGTCCGTGTGCCGAGTGCGGAACGATCCGATCGGGCCCGCTGACCCGAACCGGCAGCGCGGTGTATCCGCCACCCTGGAGAGAGAACCACGCCACCTGCTCCTCGACCACGTCCCAGACGAGGCGGTAGCTGCCGGGCCGTGGCGGTCCCAGCACGCGCGCCTCTTCAAAGCGGGTCTGCCCGGGTGGCAGCGCGGAGGGGAAGGACGTTCGCAGACCCTCGAATGCGGCGACTCGGCCCGAGGGGTAAAGCCAGTGGTAGCTGAGGTGGAAAGGATGGATCCCCGTGGAGCTCCAGGTAAACGGGCTGAGGTTTGTCACGCGCACTCGCACGGTCGCAACCCGGTCGGTCCAAAAGGTCGCCGGCAGGTGCGTCGCGAACGCTGCCCGGTACCACCCACTGTCACCCTGCGAGGAGCCACGCAGCATGGTGAGAGGAGATGCCACCAGCAACCCTCCGGCGGTGAGAAGCGCTATCAAACCGGCTGCCGCGATCGCCAGTGTTCTGCCTCTCGGCATCCCGACCAGCCGCCGCCGCAGGGCCAGCAACGCGGTGATGGCGCCGGCGAGGGCCGCGGCCAGCGCTCCGCGGCTAGCCGTCAGGAGCAAGGCGGCGGTCACAACGATGAGAGCGGCCGCCATGGCGATAGCCGGTGTCCACACCGGGATGAGGCGTACGAGCCGGCGAGGGCCACTCGAACGCCGTGTCGTGCTCACCGACGTCCCTCTGGGACTCGCGGCGCTGGTGACGGCAACCACGAGTCCGGTGACGATCACCGGCACGGTCAGGGCGAAGTACGCGCCCGCGATGTTTGCGTACTCGAACGTGCCGCTGAGGCGCAGGAACGGCCCGGCATAGGTGGGGCCGAGCTTGAACGCGGTCAGGTGTTGATCGAAAGAGGGTCCGGCGGCGACTTCCATGACGCCTGCCAGCGCAGCGACGACGGCCGACCCGATCCATGCAGTCGCCAGCCAGGCGAGCCGCCGCCGCCGGTCGGTTTCGAGCCACAGCGGGATGGCGAGCCAGATTGCCGCTCCGGGCAGCAGATCGAATGCCCATTTGAGTCCTGTCGCCCGATGCGCCGCGAATGCGCCCGACGCAAGTGCCCAGAGAAAGAGAAAGGCAATAATCGCGATCGCGACGCGGCGCCCGCCGAGAGGGTTGAGAGGAAGCGGGACGCCGCGTCGGACCGCGGCCAGGGTGTTCCCGATGCGGGCGGCAAGCGTCGCCGCCGCGATCGCGGCACAGAGATAGAAGACGAGTTTCAGGTTCGTCAGTACCAGTGCCCCACCTGTCGGGAGCGGTCGATAGGCGGCCTCGAACGGCAGGGCAAGCACGAGCAGCGCCAGACTTGCAAAGCCGGCACGCTCGACGCTCATGCCCGATAGAGCGCGTTTCCGGACGCCGAGTTGTAGAGCCTGGACACCCATACGCGATTCACCCTGGTCGGCGCGGGAGGATTATCCGTACCTACGCCAGCGGGTAACACGGCCGGGCGTCTTCGGCGCAGGCCCAGCCGTGCCGGAGCGTTGCCGGCTACTTGGGCGTTGGCGCCAGGCGGCGCGCGACCAGCCCGTAGGCTAGCGTCAGTTCCTCGACCCGCAGCAGAAGCACCATGGCGCCGTAGACGGCGAGCGCGGCCGCTCCCGGCAGCGCGACTGCCAGCAACCTCGCCGCCAAGCCACTTCCAGCGGGTGAGATCCAGCGGTCGACCGCGCCGATAACCGCTGCCATGCAGGCCGATGCGACCAGCACCTTGAGCAGCGTAGCAGTCAGCCCGCGGCCCGTCAGCGAGCCAATGGCCCGCCGCAGAAGGTACGCCAGAACGACCGTGTGCGTCGCGATCTGAATCGTGTTGGCAATGGCGAGTCCCAGGATGCCATGCGGTCCCAGAAGCAGCGCCGCCGACGTGACATAGACCGCCACGCCGAGCACCCCCACCAGCGCCGGCGTCAGCGTGTTATGGCGCGCGTAAAAAGCCACGATCATGAGCTGGTCGACGCCGATGAACGGCAGTTGCGGCGCGTAACCGAGCAGAGCCGTCACGGTCCGCACCGTGCCCTGGTGGTTGAACAGGTGGTGCTGCAGGATCAGGGTGACAATCGGCGTGGCCAGTACCAGAAATCCCACCGCCGCCGGGATCATGAGCACGAAGACGAGCCTGATACCGAGGGCCAGGGTGTCTTTGAACTGCTCCAGCCGGTTGGCGGCGGCATCGACCGAGATCGAGGGAAGAACGGCGAAGCCCAGGGCCGCCACGACGATCCCAACCGGGAACTGGATGAGCTGGGTCGCGTACTGCATCACGGTCAGATCGCCGGCCTGCGGCAGGTGCGACTTGAAATTGACGTCGGCGACCTGGCCCGCCATGCTCACCACGAGCCCAAGCGCCACCGGCACGTACAGGCGCAGGATGCGCCGTACCACCGGATGGGCGAAGGCATCGTGTACGATCACTCGCAATGGCGGAGAGTGCGTCACGTGGCCCCGAATGGCGCGGAACAGGGCAGGCAGCTGAACCAGGAGCTGACTCGCGGCCCCGATCACCGCTCCCACCGAGAGCGCCTCGATGCCGAACCGACCCGCTCCCACCAGCGCGGCGCCAATGATGCCTAGATGGAAGCACGCCGGCGCGAATGCCGAGGCGGCGCGCCGCTGGAGCGAGTAGAGTGTCGCCAGCACGACTGCCGACAGGCCCATGAAGAGCAGGGCCGGCAGCAACAGGCGAACCAGCGTGACCGACAGGTCCAGCGTGCCATGGCCTCGTCCGACGAATCCGGAGGCGAGTGCCGACATGAGCGGGTGCGCGGCGATCTCGAGTAGCGCGACCACGGTCAGCATGACCGTCCCGACCAGCAGGAACACGGCACGCACCACCCGCCACAACGTATCCAGGTCTTCGGTGGCCAGAAGACTGAACGTGGGGATGAGGACCGCCGCGATTGCTCCGCCGATCAACTGGTCGTAGAACATCTGCGGGACCACCAGCGCCGCCACGAAGGCATCGGTTGACCCGGTGTGGCCGAATACCGCCGCCACTACGACTGCCCGCACAAAGCCCAGGAAACTGGCCACCAGTGTCCCCGTCATGATCACGAGCGTGGCGGTGGCGATACGCCGTCGGTCCATTCCGGGACAGCCTAGCACGGTCACCACTCACGTCCGCCCACTCCAGTGCAACCGCGCGCGTATAGGGATATGGCCCGGTTTTACGAGGAGTGAACCTTGATGGATGCGCGTGCCGATCGACTCGCCCTGCGGCGCCTTTCCCGGCCCTTGATTGCCGGGTGGTTCCACCTCTTCGCGCGGCGCCGCCATCGCCGGCTGGTCCTGGAAGACGTCTGCCGGACCCCGCTCGCCGTCCTGCCCGACGTCTTCAATCCGGCGCTTTTCCGGTCCAGCGAGCTGTTGACCGAGTGCGTGCTTTCGTCCCTCTCGCCGGGGACCCGGCTCCTCGACATGGGAACCGGCAGCGGCGTAACCGCCGTCGCGGCCGCCCGCCAGGGAGCGTCCGTGGTAGCCGTCGACATCAGTCCGGCCGCCTGTCGCTGCGCGCGCATCAATACGCTGCTGAACGGTGTGGAATGCCGGGTCGACGTTCGCCAGGGGGATCTGTTCGAGCCCGTCGGCTCCGAAAAATTCGACATCATCACCTTCAATCCGCCGTTCTTCCCCGGCACGCCTTCCGCCCCGTGGGAGGTGGCCTGGCGCTCCGACGACGTGATCGCCCGCTTCCTGAGCGGCGTGCAGGAGCGGCTGGCGCCCGAGGGACGCGTCCTGGTGGTACTGTCGAGTGATGCGCGGGACGCCTGGCTCGAAGTCCGGGACGCCGCGCTCGATTTCTCGGTCGTGGCACGCCGCACCTACCTCAACGAGGTCATGTCGGTGATCGAGCTGAGACGCGCCGCATGAGCGCACCACCGCTTCCCCGGGTCATCCTCTACAACCCCCGCAATGCCGCGCGCCCGAAGCCCATCCTGCCACTTTCGCTCCTCGCCCTCGGAGCAACTCTCGAAGGAGTTGCCGACTACACGATCGTCGACGCCAACCTCGAAGTCGACCCCCTTCAGGCGGTGGACCGCGCAATCAATGAAAGCGGGGCCCCGATTCTCGCCGTCACCGTCATGCCAGGTCCCCAGCTCAAGGAAGCGGTTCCCCACACCAGGGAGCTGAAGCTGCGCCACCCCGACCTCTCCATCGTCTGGGGAGGCTACTTCCCCACGCAGCACTGGGATGTCGTGCTGCGCTCAGGTTATGTCGATTGGGTCGTCCGCGGGCATGGGGAGCTGGTCTTCCGATCGCTGGTCGAGCACATATCGGGGGGCGGCGATGCAACATCGCTCGAAGGTGTGGCGTACCGCACCGGCTCGGGCGCTGAGCCCGTTTCCAACCCGGTTGCCCCCGTTCCCCACCCCGAGGAACTTCCTCCCTTTCCGTACGAGCGCCTCGACCTGGCGCGCTACGTCCGGCCCACCGTCCTGGGACGACGCACGCTGTCGCACCACTCCAGCTACGGATGCCCCTTCTTCTGTAACTTCTGCGCCGTCGTCAACATGGTTGAGGGCAAATGGCTCGCGCAGTCGGCGGAACGCGTCGCCGGCACGATCTCGTACCTGGCAGACCACGCCGGCATCGACTCCGTCGAGTTCTTCGACAACAATTTCTTCGTACGCAAGTCGCGGACGCACGAGTTTGCGGAGCGGATCCGGAACCTGGGAATCGCCTGGTGGGGCGAGGGCCGCATCGATACGCTCCTGAAGTACGAGCACGCGACCTGGAAACTGATGGCCGACTCAGGATTAAGGATGATCTTCATGGGAGCCGAGTCGGGTTCCGACGACACGCTGCGCCGGATGGACAAGGGCGGCACGATGACCGCCGACAAGACGATCGAGATCGCCGCGCTCACCCGCCGCTTCGGCATCATTCCCGAGTTCTCCTTCGTCATGGGAAGCCCGCCCGAGCCCGACGCGGACGTCGACGGGACGATCGCATTTATCAAGCGGCTCAAGAAGGTCAACCCATACGCCGAAATCGTGATGTACATGTACACGCCGGTGCCGCTTTCCGGTGAACTGTACTCGCAGGCACAAGACGCCGGGTTCAGCTTCCCCGATACGCTCGAAGGGTGGTGCGACCCGGCCTGGGAGGAGTTTTCACAGCGGCGAAGCACGACCATGCCGTGGGTCAGTGACGCGCTGCGCCGCCGTGTCCGCAATTTTGAGCGAGTGCTCAACGCCTACTATCCGACCGCCACGAATCCGCGGCTGCGGGGCGTGCGACGCGGCGCGTTGCGGGCGGTGAGCGCCTGGCGCTGGGCCAGCGGGCGGTATGAGCTACCGCTCGAGCTGCGCGCCCTGCACCGTGTCTTCGCCTACCAACGGCCCGAAACGACCGGTTTCTGACCTGCTGTCGATGAGCCTCTATCCCGCCCTGGCGAGTGCGCGCCGCACCCGGTTCGCCCTCACCATCACCCGCGTCCGCGCGGCCTATCGAGTGGCGCCGCTGCTGTCGATGGTGCCGTTCGCCGCGCTGCTATTCTGGACGCTGGGCGTGCGGCATTTCGACGGATTGTTCGGGCAGGACCCCTACGCGTACTTCGATTACTCGGTCGGTCCGATGCGCCGTTTCCTTCAGTCGGGCGCGCTGCTCCCCTCGTTCTACTGGCCGCTCGGCTACCCGCTGGCAGCGGGGCTGGCGGCGCTGCTACTCGGCGGAAGCCACCTGGCAACCCAGGCGGTCAGCCTGACGACCGGCGCCGCGTGTGTGCTCCTCACCTACCTCCTGGCGATGGAGGCGCTTCGCGCGCGCTGCGTGCCACGACCGGAGCGAAGCGCGGCCGCTGCACTCGCCGCGCTCACCTTCGGCGCCGGCGGCTACCTCGTCGAATCCAGCGTTGT
>DATGJB010000025.1:0-20919 GCA_035295425.1 Chloroflexota bacterium
GCCGCCGTGACGTATCAGCTGATGGAGTTACTGGGACACGAGCTCGACGACCGAGAGCTTCGGCCGCTCTTCGAGCAGGTTGAGATGCCGCTCGTCCCCGTGCTGGCTGACATGGAACGAGCCGGTGTCAGGATCGACACCGACGTGCTGACCCGCATGTCGCGGGAGATGACCGAGACTCTCGGGCGTCTCGAGGGATCGATATACGATCGTGCCGGTCACCGCTTCAACATCAACTCGACGCAGCAGCTCGGCCAGGTTCTCTTCGGCGAGCTTCGACTGCCGTCGGGGCGCCGCACCAAGACCGGTTACTCGACGGACAACGAGGTGCTCGAAAATCTCCGCGGACGGCATCCCATCATCGAGGAAATACTCGAGTACCGGCAGCTCCTCAAGCTCAAAAACACCTACATCGACGCACTGCCGTCGCTGATCAATCCGGAGACAGGCAGGATTCACACCGACTTCAACCAGACGGTCGCGGCGACCGGCCGGCTCAGCTCCTCGAATCCCAATCTTCAAAACATCCCGGTGCGAGGAGAGATAGGCCGGCGCATCCGCGAGGCGTTCGTCCCGATGCGCGAGCGCAACATGCTCCTCGCCGCGGACTACTCACAGATCGAGCTGCGGATTCTCGCGGCAATGTCTAGCGATGAGCGTTTGGTGGAGGCATTCCAGTCGGGCGAAGACATCCACCGCGCGACTGCGTCCGCGGTGTTCAACGTCCCACCCGATGAGGTGAGCGCCGACCAGCGTCGTATTGCCAAGGTGGTCAATTTCGGGATCATCTATGGAATCGGCGAGCAACGCCTTGCCCACGAGACCGGGATCACCCGGACAGAAGCCGCAGAGTTCATCGAGAACTACAACCGCACCTATGCCGGGGTCAAGAGCTTCATGGATCGCCTGCGCCGCGAAGCTGCCTTCTACGGCTACGTCTCCACGCTGCTCAATCGCCGACGCTACATCCCCGACATTCACTCGGATCACCCGGGGGTCCGGGCCGCCGCGGAGCGCGCCGCGATCAATATGCCGATCCAGGGAACCGCCGCCGACATCATCAAAGTGGCGATGATAAAGCTCGACGCGCAGCTGCGCGAGCAGTTCACCGACGCGCGGATGGTGCTGCAGGTACACGACGAGCTCGTGTTCGACGTCCCCGCGGGCGATCTCCCGGCCGTGGCGGCTCTGGTCGGCGAAACCATGGAGCATGCGGTCGAGTTGAGCGTTCCAATCGAGGTCGAGATGAAGGCGGGACGCAATTGGTACGATATGTCTCCGCTGGAGCGCCTCGGCTGACCGGCCCAGGCGACCGGCTGGGGAGACTGCGGACACCTGTCTGAAGGGCCGAATACTCGGTCCATCACCCGGCCGCGGATCGTCCACACACCGGACAACCGTCATGCCGTTCGTAGCGACAGTGGCGGTGGTAGAGCTCGTGCAGTCCCTGGTGCATGCATGCCTTGCGCACACGCAGCTCATGCCCCGAGTCTCGCGCCAACCCGCACATTACGCGCGTCCAGCGATTGATAGGGGGAGCCGGGTACGACGCGAACACGCGCGCGACGCGCTCCACTTCCGCGGAAAAGGCCGCGACGAACGGCAGAATTACACTCACCACTATCTCGTCGGCTCGTCCCGAACCTATGTATGCCGAACCGTCTTCGCCGGCGCGGACGAGCGAGCGAAGCTGTGCCGACGTCGTGGCAGCCAGGGTTTGGGTTGACAGGTAGTCGGCGAGGCGGCACTCGGCACGGCGGAGCACGATGGCGAGGCCGCGAAGCCTTCGTTCCGGACGGTTGCCTGGTCTGAGGCGCGCTAACCGCCAACGTCCGGGAGGCAAGCGCGCGGGCAGCTCCCAACCGGCCGGAGGACCGAGGCCGGCGGCGTCGAGGAGCACCGCGGCAATATCGTCCGAGGGCACGGCGGAGAGCCAGGCATAGGGGAGCGCCTCGCCCAGCTCGCGGAAGGTATCGCGGTTCGACGCGTAGCCAAGCGACTCCAGAATCCCCTGATAGATGACTTGATCCGGGGCGAGCGTCTCGAGCTCCGCTGCGAAGCGATCGGCCCGGCCGAGAAATCGCCGGAGACCAAGCTGTGCGACACGCTCTGTCAGCTCCGCACCCTCAAGCCGGGAGAACGCCGTCGCGCACGGATGCGGAAGCAGCGCGGGCACAGAACCGTTCCCGCGCAGTGGACGCATGGTCGAACAATCTGACAGCGACAGTGTGGGAACCGGGCGACCGTCCTGCCGCAGGGTCGGGGCCGCGTCCGCGATCCAGACCACGTGGAGTATCACCCGGTTGTAGTGCGGATCCCGATCGTGGCCATGTCTCGTCCAGTCCGAGGACCTGACATGCACCTCGACGTCACCGTGGAGCAGCTCTCGGTCCTTTTGCAGCAGGAGTGCATCCTGGTAATCCGGGCCCCCCGCGTCGGACGGCGTGCCGCGCGAGACGACCGCGAGGCCGAGAGCCGAAAGTGCGGTGCGGTCGAACGCCTGACGCTCCCAGATCTCGACCACCCAGCGCTCGTCGATCTCAAAATCGTGTTCCGCCTCGGAGCTGATGCTGTCGCTCACACTCGCAACTATAATGTGCTGCCCAAATCGGCGGGAGGGACGCGTGGCCATCGACCTTCGCTCGAAGATACGAGAGGTGCCGGGCTTTCCGCGAGAGGGAATCCTGTTCTACGACATCACGACCCTCCTGCAGGATCCGGACGCGTTCCGGGACGCGATCGATGTCATGGCCGAAGATTTCCGAGGGAAGTCGATCGATGTGGTCGCTGCCATGGAATCCCGCGGGTTCATCTTTGGCGCGCCGCTGGCCTACCTGCTGCATGCGGGTTTCGCGCCGATACGAAAGCTGGGCAAGCTGCCGTCGGCCAAACTGACCCGCGAGTATGATCTCGAATACGGCACGAACACGCTCGAGATCCATGCAGACGCCGTGCAGCCCGGCCAGCGAGTGCTGCTGGTCGACGACCTGCTTGCTACCGGCGGCACTGTTGCGGCGTCGCTCGACATGGTGCGCGAGCTTGGTGGAGTCCCTGTCGCCGTGGCCGTCCTGGTAGAGCTGGAAGTCTTGAACGGACGGCGACGCCTGGCGGACTACGGCGTCTCCGTCGCCTCACACATCGTGTACTGACGGCGGTTACCACTCTCGCGGGGCCAGCCGGGCGTTTTGGTAGAATCCTCGTGGCGTGGGCCCGGCGGGACTCTCACTGGCGCGGCGCATTCGTCTAGCGGCCTAGGACACCGCCCTCTCAAGGCGGAGATCACGGGTTCGAATCCCGTATGCGCTACCATTCATCCCGCCCCGCGATTGACTATACGCTCCCGGCGGACGGGACCGCCTCCCCGAGTCGGGAAGATTTTCGTCAGCGGAAGGAAGCGTCGTGAACATCGTCGTCTGCGTCAAGCAGGTACCGGATACGACCGCGAAGAAGGAGCTGACCTCCGACTTTCTGCTCAACCGCGCGGACCTCGAGAGCGTCGTCAACCCCTTCGACGAATACGCGCTGGAGGAGGCTCTACGGCTCAAGGAGGCTCAGGGCGGCGAAGTAACCGTTCTCACAATGGGTCCACCTTCGGCTGAGGAGACCATGCGCAAGGCACTGGCAATGGGCGCCGACCGGGGTGTGCTCGTGACGGATCCGGCGCTGGCGGGCACTGACTGGCTTGGAACCTGCCGGATACTTGCAGCAGCCCTCGGCCGGCTCGAGTATGACCTGGTGCTCACCGGCATGGAGAGCACTGATGCGCGGAGCGGGTTGGTACCGGGCGGTCTGGCCGAGCTTCTCGACGTCCCGCTCCTTACCTATGCCGCCAAGCTATCGGTTTCGGACGGAAAAGCGACGATAAGCCGCCAGATCACCGGCGGGTTCCAGGAAGTGGTTGCTCCGTTACCTGCCGTCGTCAGTATCGTCAAGGGCGCCAACGAGCCGCGATATCCGTCGCTCAAAGGCATCATGGCGTCCAAGCGGAAGGAGATCATGAAGCTCGGTCTCGCCGAGCTCGCCGTCGATGCCGATGCGGTGGGCATGCGCGGCTCCAAGACCCCGGTGGTGGCCGCGTCGCCTCGACCGGAGAAGCAGGCTGGCGAGGTGATCAAGCCGGAGACGCCGGAAGAGGCAGCGGTCCGCATAGCGGATTTCCTCCAGGCCGCCAAGTACATCTAGGGAAGGTAAAGGCGTGGCAGGAGACATTCTGATCTACGTAGAGCACGAGGCAGGACGGCCCAAGCGGACCGCGCTCGAGGCAGCATCACAGGCGGCCCGAATGACCGCCGAGCACGGTGGTAAGGTGCTCGCCGTAGCGCTGGGAGCCGGCGCGACGTCGACCGCCGGCCAGCTGGGAAAATACGGCGTCGAGGAGCTGTACGCCAGCGACGACGCGGTGTTCGACGACTATCTGTCGGCACCCCACGCCGACGCGCTCTCTAACCTTCTGGAGCAGACTCGACCCACCTCGGTGCTCTTCCCCGATACGCTGGATGGCCGTGACATAGCAGCGCGCGTCGCGGCTCGCCACGACTGCGGGCTCGTTTCCTCGGTCGTGGAGCTCACTCCGCACAATCAGCACCTAGACGGCGTCGAGACGATCTTCGGCGGAAACTATCTCACGACCGTCGAGGTGCGCAATAGCCCATTTTCCATCTTCCTGGTGCGTCCGAACGCTTTTACCCCGGAAGAGACCCCGCGTTCCGCCACGCTTCACACCATCGATTACCGGAGTGACGAGGGCGTTGCCCGCGCCCGCAAGGGCGCCAGCACCGCCGAGGAAGGAGCACCGACGCCGCTCGAGGAGGCGTCCATCATCGTGTCGGGAGGGCGTGGTGTGGGCGGCCCCGAACCGTTCGAGACGATCCTCAAACAGCTCGCCGATTCCCTGGGCGGCGTGGTCGGCGCCTCGCGCGCCGCGGTCGATGCCGGTTGGGTCGCATATTCGCACCAGGTAGGCCAGACCGGACGGACAGTTAAGCCACAGCTGTACATGGCTATTGGAATCTCGGGCGCGGTCCAGCATCGAGTGGGCATGCAGACTGCCGACACCATCGTTGCCATTAACCGCGACCCCGACGCGCCTATCTTTGCGCTGGCCGACCTCGGCGTGGTGGGCGATCTCTTCAAGATCGTGCCCGCGCTGACAGACGAGATCAAGCGCCGTAAGGGAGCGTGACCCTGGACTTCGACCTGACCCAGGAACAGCGAGAGATTCGGGATCTCGCGCGAGACTTCGCCCGAAACGAGGTGGCTCCCCGCGCCGAGCACTTCGACCGGTGCAAGGAGTTTCCGTACGAGATTGTGGCGAAGCTGGCCGAGCTCGGCTTCCTCGGCCTGCCCGTGCCGGAGGAGTATGGCGGCGCCGGCGCAGATACGGTTTCGTACGCGCTGACTGTCGAGGAGCTCGCTCGCGCCGACGCCTCTGTGGCCATCACAGTGGCCGCGCACACGTCTCTCGGGACAATGCCCTTTCTCCTCTTTGGCAGCGAAGAACAGAAGCACGAGTACGTGCCGCGACTGGCGTCCGGGGAGACGCTGTGGGCCTTCGGTCTAACCGAGCCCCAGGCCGGTTCGGATGCGGGAGCAACCCAGACTCGGGCCGAGCTGCGTGACGGGCACTGGATCATTAACGGCACGAAGGCATTTATCACCAACTCGGGCACGCGCATCAGCGGCGGCGTGACCATCACGGCGGTCACGGGCTTTCGTTCCGACGGCAAGAAGGAAATTTCCAACCTGGTTGTGCCGACCGGCACTTCGGGGTACACCGTGGCCAAGGACTATGACAAGATGGGCTGGCGCGCATCAGACACGCACGAGCTCAGCTTCGCCGATGCGGCGGTGCCGGAGGGAAACGTGTTGGGACCGCGGGGCGAAGGCTTCCACCAGTTCCTCACCACCCTGGATGGAGGCCGCATCTCCGTCGCGGCGCTGAGTGTCGGTCTGGCCCAGGCCTGCCTCGACGCAGCCCTGAAGTACGCGGGCGAGCGCGTCCAGTTCGGAAGGCCCATCGCCAGATTCGAGGCCGTTTCGTTCATGTTGGCGGATATGGCGACGAGGATCGAGATGGCGCGGCTCATGACCTACAAGGCAGCCTGGCTCAAAGATCAGGGTCGAGACTTTCGAATGTCGGCCGGAATGGCGAAGCTGTTCGCCGGCGAAACGGCCACCATGTGCGCCAACCATGCGGTCCAAATCCATGGTGGCTACGGCATCATGGAGGAGTACCCCGTGGCCCGCTACTGGCGAGACGTGAAGATCGGGGAGATCGGCGAAGGGACCAACGAGATTCAGCGACGTCTCATCGCAAAATTCCTGGGGGCGTAGTCCAGTGCAGCCCGGTGACGCAGCTTCCCCCGATGCAAGGCGGGCAGACTTTGTCGGGATGATCGAGCTGGTGCGGGCGCTTTGATGAACGTCGGCGAACTGCCTGGGCCATCGACAAAGCTCGTTGCCCGGACAGGCCCACCCTTCCTGGCTCAATCGGAGGGCGGCATTGGGCGATAATGAGGCAGGACGCTCGAGAAGAGGACACACTTGCCAGACGTCGTCATCGTGGGACTTGCGCGCACGCCGGTCGGTAAGCTGGGCGGCGGCCTGAGCACGCTTTCCGCGGTTGACCTCGGCGCAATCGCCATCCGAGAAGCGCTGGATCGCGCAGGAGTCTCCCCGGATGCGGTAGACGAAGTCATCATGGGCACCGTCATTACCGCCGGACTCGGGCAGATACCGGCGCGCCAGGCGGCGCTGAAGGCTGGGCTGCCGAAGGAAGTGTCCGCGCTGACCATCAACAAGGTTTGCGCCTCGAGCCTCAA
Source organism: Chloroflexota bacterium (assembly GCA_035295425.1). Lineage (GTDB taxonomy): Bacteria > Chloroflexota > UBA5177 > UBA5177 > UBA5177 > DATGJB01. The sequence goes on from DATGJB010000025.1 coordinate 6,822, forward strand.
GGCGGTCAATCTCGCTGCTCAAAGCATCAGGGCAGGCGATGCCGATGTCGTCGTCGCCGGCGGCATGGAAAGCATGAGTCAGGCTCCGTACCTGCTCGAGAAGGCGCGTTTCGGCTACCGTATGGGCGACGGCGTGCTCGTCGACTCGATGATGCGCGACGGTCTCAACTGCCCGGTCGGCTGCGTGCCCATGCATGAGTACGGAAGCGATGTTGCTGCGGAGTTTGAGATCAGCCGCGGCGACCAGGACCGGTGGGCGCTGCGCAGCCAGCAGCGGTACGGCGAAGCCCTCGCTGCAGGCAAGCTTCAGGACGAAATTGTATCGGTGATGGTGCCGCAGAGGCGAGGCGAGCCGGTGGTCGTCGAACGAGACGAGCAGCCACGGCCCGACACGACGATCGAGGCCCTGGCTTCGCTCAAACCGCTGAAGGCCGGAGGGAGCGTGACAGCCGGGAATGCACCTGGTGTGAACGATGGAGCATCCGCCATTGTTCTCATGTCGGCGCAGCGCGCGGATGAGTTGGGTATTGACCCGCTGGCTGTGTTTGTCGCGCAGGGTGAGGCCAACGACGAGAACCGCTACTTGCATACGGTACCGGCCGACGCCATCTGCCGAGCAGTGAAGAAGGCGGGACTGAGGCTGAGCGAGATCGGGCTCTTTGAGATCAACGAGGCATTTGCTGCCGTGGCCGTGCGCAGCGTGCAGATGCTCGGCGTCGACCCCGATACCGTCAATGTGAACGGGGGCGCGGTCGCAATCGGACACCCCATCGGCGCGTCGGGCGCGCGGATCCTGGGGGCACTGATTCTCGAGATGCGGCGCCGGGGAGCGCAATTGGGCGCGGCCGGAATCTGCAGCGGCATGGCTCAGGGCGAGGCGACCATTGTTCGCTTGCCGGACTGACACCTCTATGCGTCGCACGAGGTGGCGCCGGGGCATGTCTCGACCACGGCTGCGAGCAACGAGCGACGTATGAATTTCACACTCGATTCCGACCAGAAGGAAATCCTGGATCTCGTCAAGGATTTCGCCGCGAACGAGGTGCGTCCCCGCGCGGCCGCAATCGACGAGCGCGCGGAGTATCCTGCCGATCTGGTGGCGAAGATGGGCGAGCTCGGCCTCATGGGAGCGCCGTTCCCGGAAGAGTACGGTGGTGCCGGACAGAGCTACCTCACGTTTGCCCTCATGGTGGAGGAGCTCTGCCGATCGTGCGCCAGCACCGGACTGATTATGGACGTCAATATCTCGTTGTGCGGCGAGCCGATTCTGATGTTCGGTACTGACGACCAGAAGGCCCGTTTTCTTGCGCCCCTCGCTACCGGCGAGAAGCTCGGAGCCCTGGCCATGACCGAGCCCGAGGCGGGATCAGATGCCGCGTCGATCAAGACGAGCGCCGTGAAGCGGAATGGCTCTTACATCCTGAACGGGCGAAAGATCTTCATTACCAACGGCGAGGTAGCGGACACCTACGTGGTGACCGCCGTCACCGACCGGGACATGGGGCCGAACGGCATCACCGACTTCATCGTGGAAAAGTCAATGCCGGGCGTATCCTTCACCACCCACTACGACAAGCTGGGCATAAGGGGCGCTCCCACGACCGACGTGGTGCTCGAGGACGTTGAGGTGCCGGAAGAAAACGTCCTGGGCGGAGTGGGCAACGGCTTCAAAGTCACCATGGACACCCTCGATGCCGGCCGAATCGGCATTGCCGCGCAGGCGGTCGGGATCGCCCGAGCGTCGCTGGAGGATGCACTCGAGTACGTTCAGGAGCGACAGCAGTTCGGCAAGCCGGTTTCGCACTTCCAGGGCGTGCAGTTCATGCTTGCCGATATGGCCACCCAGATCGAGGCGGCGCGAGTCCTTATGCTGCGGGCGGCTTTTCTGCGCGACCGACACATTCCGTGCGCGCGAGAGTCGTCGATGGCGAAACTCTTCGCCGGCGACACAGCCATGAAAGTCGCCACCGACGCCGTTCAGCTGCTCGGTGGCTATGGCTACATCCAGGAATACCCGGCTGAGCGCCACATGCGGGACGCCAAGATAACTCAGATTTACGAGGGAACCCAGCAGATTCAGCGACTGGTCGTGGCTCGCCAGGTCATGAACACACGATGAGGTTCGAGCTCAGCGACGAGCAGGCCATGATTCGCGACGCCGTGCGCGATTTCGCCCAGGGCGCCGTCGCGCCGCGCGCCGACGAGATCGATCGCTCGAATGAGTTCCCCGCGGACCTCGTACGACAGGCGGCACAGCTCGACTTCATGGGCATCTCCATCCCCGAGCGATACGGTGGATCCGGACTCGATCACATCTGCTTCGCGATACTGGTAGAAGAGATTGCCGCCGTTTCGGGCACGCTCGCCGTCATACTCGACGTTCATACGTCGGTCGGAAGCGAACCCATCCTCTTCTTCGGTACCGAGGATCAGAAGTCGAGATACCTTCCGAAGCTGGCCAGCGGTGATATGCTTGGCGCCTTCGCGTTGACCGAGCCCGACGCCGGATCAGATGCCGCCAGCCTGCGAAGCACCGCGGTGCGAGACGCGTCCGGGTGGGTTCTCAACGGCACAAAGACGTTCATTACGAACGTTGGGGAGGCCGATGTCTATATCGTCATGGCGCGTTCCACCGATGCGCCCCGCGCCGGAGGCATCTCCGCGTTCATCGTCGAGCGCGACGCACCGGGACTTCGTTACGGCGAGCCGATGCACAAAATGGGCCTCCACGGCTCGGCAACGGGGGAGCTGATACTCGAGGATGTCAGACTTCCGGGCGACGCTCTGCTCGGCGGGGAGGGCGAAGGCTTCCGGGTCGCAATGAAGGCACTTGACAGTGGCCGCATCGGAATCAGCGCCCAGGCGGTCGGTCTCGCTCGCGGCGCTCTCGACTACGCGGTAGCGTACGCGAGAGAGCGAAAGCAATTTGGCCAGCCGATCTCGCGCTTCGAGGGCATCCAATTCATGGTTGCGGACATGGCTACCGCGGTCGATGCTGCTCGACTCATGACGTGGGAAGCGGCCGACGCCTGCGACCGTGGGGTTCCTTTCACGTACCTTGCTTCCATGGCGAAGCTCATGGCGACGGATACTGCCATGCAGGTCACCACCGACGCAGTCCAGATCCTCGGCGGCTACGGCTACATCAAGGAGTTTCCGGTCGAGCGCTTCATGCGCGATGCCAAAGCTACTCAGATCTACGAGGGCACCAATCAGATCCAGCGGATCGTGATCGCGCGAGAGCTACTGAGGGGTGACTGATCGCTCCACCGAAGAGCTGATGAACGGACTCCGAGCCGGCAATCGCCGGGCGGCCGGCCGGCTGATCACACTCGTGGAGAATCATCCCGACGCGGTTGAGCCGGTGATTCATGCGGCGTTCCCGTTCACCGGACGCGCGTATGTGGCGGGCATCACCGGGCCGCCAGGCGCCGGCAAGAGCACCCTCGTCGACGAGCTCATCCGCGCGGTCCGGGCAGCCGGGTTGACGGTCGGAGTCATCGCCGTCGACCCCAACAGCCCGTTCTCGGGCGGAGCGATCCTGGGTGACCGGGTGCGAATGACGCGCCACTCCTCAGACCAGGGAGTGTACATCCGGAGCATGGGCGCGCGAGGCCACCTGGGCGGAATTTCGCTAGCCACCTCCAATGCGGTGACATTGCTCGACGCCATGGGGAAGGACGTCGTGCTGGTGGAGACGGTTGGAGTCGGTCAATCGGAGCTCGACATTGCCGGTGCGACGGATACGACCGTCGTCGTCATACCGCCCGGACTGGGCGACGGAGTGCAGGCGATCAAAGCCGGTATCATGGAGGTGGCGGACGTGTTCGTGGTCAACAAGGCGGACCACCCACAGGCAGGCAAGACGGTCGCCGATATTCGAGACCTCTTGCGAATGGAGCCGCGGCCGCGGGAGTGGGTGCCCCCGATCGTGCAGACGGTGGCGACTCAGAACGAGGGGATAGAGGATCTGTGGATCCGCATGCAACAGCACCGCGCGTTTCTCGAGCGGAGCGGTCGCCTCACCGCGCGGAGACGGGCGCGCTTGCAACGGGAGATAGTGGAGATCGCCGAGCGCAAGTTGCGACTCGCGGTGCTCGAACCGCGAACAGACACCACAGAGTTCGAAGAGCTTGTCGATGACGTCGTGGCTCGCAACGTTGATCCGTACGAGGCTGCAAGCCGGCTGCTCGGGCGGAACGCGCACAACGGCATGGGGCGGACGGAAGGTAGTATGACGACATGTTGAAGGACCGGACGATAGGCGAGGAACAGCAACGCTGGCGCGAGCGGTACGGGCAGGAACGCGACTGGTCATTTACAACGCTCTCCGACGAGCCGATCCAGCCGCTGTATTCGCCTCTCGATCTCGAGGAGCAGGACTTCAACCGGGACATCAGTTTCCCGGCGGAGTATCCGTACACGCGGGGAATCTACGCCAACATGTATCGCGGCCGCCTCTGGACGATGCGGCAGTTCGCGGGGTTCGGGACGGCACGCGATACCAATTCCCGGTTCCACTACCTGCTCGATCAGGGAATGACGGGACTCTCGGTCGCCTTCGACAATCCCACGCTCATGGGCGTCGACTCAGACGATCCGCGAGCCCTTGGCGAGGTGGGCCGCACCGGGGTCGCCATCGACTCACTCGCCGACATGGAGACTCTCTTCGACGGCATCCCGCTAGACCAGGTCAGTACGTCCATGACGATCAATGCCCCGGCCGCGATTTTACTGGCGATGTACGTCGCGGTGGGTGAAAAGCAGGGAGTGGCGCCGGAGAAACTCACCGGCACCCTGCAGAATGACATCCTCAAGGAGTACATCGCCCAGAAGGAATGGATCTACCCGCCGCGCGCCGGCGTCAAGCTGATCGTGGATACGGTCGAGTTCACCACGACCGCGTGTCCGAAGTACAACCCGATCAGTATCAGCGGGTACCACATCCGCGAGGCCGGATCGACGGCGGTTCAGGAGCTCGCGTTTACGATCGCGGATGGAATGACGTATGTCGAGGCCTGCCTCGAACGCGGGCTCGATGTTGACAGCTTCGCTCCACGTCTATCATTCTTCTGGAACTCGCACATCGACTTCTTCGAGGAAGTGGCAAAGTTTCGAGCGTCCCGCCGCATCTGGGCGCGCCTGATGCGAGAAAAGTACGGAGCGAGGGAGCCCAGGTCCTGGCTCATGCGATTCCATACCCAGACCGCCGGTGTCTCACTGACTGCCCAACAGCCCGAGAACAACATCGTCCGTACCGCCCTCGAGGGCCTCGCGGCGGTGCTGGGTGGCACGCAGTCGCTGCACACGAACTCAATGGACGAGGTCCTGGCGCTCCCGACCGAGAAGGCAGTCGAAATCGCTCTCCGGACGCAACAGATCCTCGCGTTCGAGACGGGGGTCGTGAACACGGTCGACCCGCTCGGAGGCTCGTATTTCGTGGAGGCGCTCACCGATCGGATGGAACGTGAGGCGCTCCACTACTTCCGGAGGATCGACGAGATAGGGGGCGTGCTGGCCGGTATCGACCAGGGTTTCTTCCAGCGCGAAATCGCCGACGCGTCGTTTCGCTACCAGCAGCAGATCGAATCGAGGGAAAAGGTCATGGTCGGCCTGAACGAGTTCGTCACGGACGCGCCAATCGACATTCCGATCTTGAAGATCGATCCGGAGGTCGAGCGCCAGCAGATCGCGCGAGTGAAGCGCCTGCGCGGGTCCCGCGACGCGAGCGCTGTGGACCAGGCGCTTGGAGATCTGGAGGCTGCTACCCGGCGTGATGAGAATGTCATGCCGTACATTCTCGAGGCGGTTCGAGCCTATGCCACGGTCCAGGAGATCTCGGATTGCATGAAAGCTGTTTTCGGCGGCTACCGCGAGCCGGCATTCGTGTAGGAGCGTTCTTGAAAGCCAGTCGCCGGTGCCCCCGCGTCCGGCCCGTTCGCGACGTCAATAGGCCGGTCCCCGCGTGGCCGGCAACTGAAGGATTCGAAACCTTCGGTAAGTCAGGAGGATTGGTCAGAGGTGGTTGAGAACGGAGCCAGACTGCGCATCTTGATGGCGAAGGCCGGGCTCGACGGACATGACCGCGGCGTGAAGGTGGTTGCGCGTGCCCTGCGGGATGCCGGCATGGAAGTCATCTACACCGGCCTTCACCAGACACCGGAACAGGTGGTGCGCGCCGCGGTAGACGAGGACGTCGACGCCATAGGCCTCAGCTTGCTGTCCGGCGCTCACATGACGCTCTTCCCGAGGATCCTCGAGCTGCTTCACCAGGAAGACGCCGGAGACATCATCGTGTTCGGCGGAGGCACCATACCTGAAGACGACGTGCGCACGCTCAAGCAAATGGGCGTTGCCGAGCTTTTCACGCCCGGCGCGTCGACACTGGAGATCGTCGAGTGGGTCCAGGCGCACGTTACCGGGCATGCTACCGGACAGCCTGCGGCTGCCGGCTGACAGGGTTGAAGCCCGCTACACGAGCTTGCCGAGAGCTAGCACCAGGAGAATGAGCGGAAGCGACGCGAACGACCCAACGATGACGACGAGCATTGGCGCCAGAGACACGGCGCGCCATGCCGCGAGGCCGCTTTGTCCGCTATCATGCTCGCGCATGGAGCGCAGCAAGAAGTGAGTGGCGATCGCGAATAGCGACGCATACATGCAGCCCAGCAGCGCCGTCTGCCACGGCGCCATACCCAGGTAGTACGCGAACAGGAATGCTTCGCCGAGCCACATCACGCCGGCCGCGGCGAGGTAGAGGTATGCTCTCAGCATCGAAGGCGTGGGTCCTCGTCCATGCAAGAGTCGCAAACAAAAACCCGGCCGCCGGCCGGGGTAAAGGTCTCTTCCGGTTGGTAGTGGTGCGCCCGACTGGACTCGAACCAGCACTCCCTTGACGGGAACTAGGCCCTCAACCTAGCGCGTCTACCTGTTCCGCCACGGGCGCCTGCAGTGCCTCCAAGTATACGGAGCGTTCCGAGAGACAGTCAACGGTCAAGCCGAGTTGCCACTGTTAGTCTGTGGTAGACGAGGAGTGGTGATGGCACAGGTCACGACGCGCACCGGTGACGACGGCTACACGGATCTACTCGGTCCCGGAAGGGTACCCAAGTACCATAGGCGTCCCGAGGCTTACGGAACTGTCGACGAGGCCACCTCGGCGCTCGGTCTGGCTCGGGCCAGCTCCGGCCGCGACGACGTCAAGCAGCACATCTACACCTTTCAGAGGGATCTCTACATTCTCATGGCCGAGCTCGCGACGCCTCCCGAGAACTACGGCAAGGTCGATTTCAAGATCCGCCGTGAGGATGTCGAGCGTCTCGACTCGCTTGGGGAGGAACTGAAGGGCAAGGTAGAGATCGGTAAGGAGTTCATAGTCCCGGGAGGATCGGTCGCCGGCGCCGCCCTCGACCTCGCCCGGACGATCGTGCGCCGAGCCGAGCGAAGGGTCGCGCGCCTGTACCACGACGGCGACGTGACGAATGTTGACGCCCTTCGGTATCTCAACCGACTTTCCGACGTGCTCTTCATCCTCGCTCGCTACGAGGAAGCGTCCTGATTTGGGGTCCTTCTGCCCGCGCGAACTAACCTTGACGCCGCCAGAGGCAGGTTTGGCTTGATATCGCAATCCGGCTGGACAGCCCTCGCGAAGTACGCGGCGGCCGCGATCATCGCGGCGTTGTCGGTCGAGAACTCCGGAGGAGAGATGTAAAGCGGTAGCGCACAGGCGCCCTCCATCCTCTCGCGGAGCAACCGGTTGGCAGCTACACCGCCAACCACGGCAATGGATCGAGCGCCGTACTGCTCGGCAGCTCTCATGGTCTTGACTACCAGCACGTCGACCACACTCTCCTGGAATCCGGCCGCGATATTCGCCACTTCGGTGCCCGTCAGCTCTCTCGACAGATCGGCCGACGGCGGCCCGGCGCCGCGTACGTCGGCTGCCTCACCCCGCGCGGTGCGAGCCACCACGTGCAGAGTCGCAGTCTTGAGTCCGCTGAAGCTGAAGTCGTGCGTGCCGCGTAGCCACGCGCGGGGCAGCGTGACCGGCGAGGACGCGGCCGCGGCGGCCGCCTGAATCGCCGGGCCGCCTGGGTAACCGAGTCCCAGCAGACGCGCGACCTTGTCGAAGGCCTCGCCCGCGGCATCGTCCAGCGTCCGGCCGACGCGGATGTAGTCGCCGTGCGCGTTCATCAGCACGAGCTCGGTGTGACCGCCGGAAACAATCAGGGCCATTAACGGCAGCTTCGGTTCCGGCGGCATCGGCTCATCTCGTGTCAGCCATACCGAATGCAGGTGTCCTTCGAGGTGGTTGACGGGAATGAACGGCAGCCCCCGGGCTTGAGCGAGGCCGCGGCCGAATGAGAAGCCCACCAGAAGAGCGCCGGCTAGCCCCGGACCACGCGTGGCCGCGATGGCGTCCAGGTCCTGGATCCGTGCGCCGGCGACGTCAAGCGCCTGCCGCGCTACTAGCGTGATGATTTCGACGTGGCGCCGGCTGGCGATTTCGGGAACCACTCCACCGTACGGCGCATGGAGATCAATCTGGGATGCCACGACGTTTGAGCGCACCAGCCGCCCGTCCTGCACCACGGCGCAGCTCGTTTCGTCGCACGAGGTTTCTATGGCAAGGATCAGCATGTCACGAAAACTCGGTCGACTCTCCAGCGCCGGCGGGCTCCTCTGCCTCGGACCCTCCGACCAGGGACTTTCCTTCCCGCCGCAGTCGCTCTCGCAGCGGGCCGACCAATTCGTCCAGCTTGAGACGGTAAGCCGCGGTCCGGATATCGCCAGTCGACATAATATACGCGTCCTCATTATTGTCGCTGTAGTAGCGGGGCCGCGTGCCGACGCGCTCGAACCCGTACTTGTGGTAGAGCCGCTGGGCGACATCATTCGACACGCGGACTTCGAGTGTGAGCCGAACCGCGCGCATTTCCATTGCGTTCTCGATGAGACTCACGAGCAGCAGCTCGCCAAGTCCGTGTCCGCGCCAGGTCTCCCGCACGGCAATCGTGGTAATGTGCGCCTCGTCGACCATGAGCCACATCCCGGCGTAGCCCAGTACCCGGCCCTGTGGCCGGCCGCCGGCGCCGTCCGGCCTCAGCGGCCAGCGGAAGAAGAAGGAGCGGCGGGAGCGTTGCTCGTGAGCCGCGGCATCGCCGTCGGGAGTGTCATCGGTGAGCTCGCGCAACACGACGTACCGGGCGTTCCGGTTGTAGATGATTTCACGGCGATATGCGCTTGCCGGCCACGGGAGGGTATAGCTTTCGCGGTCGACTTCGAGGACCTGCGGAATGTCCTCCACGTCCATGGGCTCGACCGACACTCTCACTTGCTTCTCCTGCCGGCTGCATCCCGGGTCTCCTCTGCGGCTGAGCGGCGGAGATAGAGCGGCTCAACCGAGTCAAGCTGATCCTGGCCGTTCGCCTCGAGATAGCGCCTGCCCAATTCTGCCAAATAGCCTGTTCGCCCTATCCGGGCAGCGGGAGGCTGGCAGGTGAGGTTGATTCCCTCACCGGATGCCGCGACGGCCACGAGGCCTGAGGCGGGCCCCGCCAGGGTATCGCCGGAACGGCATTGCCGGGCGGTCTCATGAATCGGCAGCCGGCGATACTCGCTAGCTCGGCGCCATGTGCGGCCGCATCCAGTGTAGTCGGCACTGAACACCTCGCCCCGGCCCGCTTCCACCAGGGCAACGACTCGACCGACTGCGCAGGCCGCCTGCAGACCGATGGCGTCCAGCGTGCTGATGCCGGCCAGCGGTACCCCCAGGCCAAATGCCAATCCCTTCGCCTCGCTGATGCCGACGCGGATGCCGTTGAACGAGCCCGGCCCTGTGGCCACAATTACAGCCGAAATCTGGCTCATCGGTCGTTCCGCCATCTCCAGGACGGTCGAGATCCCTGCGGATAGATGCGACGATTGGCGGTTCGGAGTGCACCAGGCGAGGTGTGCCAGCGGAAACTCGCCGTCAACCAACGCGACGCCAGCGCCTACGGTCGACGTATCTATGGCCAGAAGCAGCGGTCCGCTCATGGGAAATCGAACGCAGGAGGCTCGCGGGTGGCAGCATGGACGCGGATACGGCGGGCGCGTTCGCTCATGGGCCACAAATCGACCCAGATTGGGGGGCGTGACGACAGGCGGCCGAGGTACTGGGCGGCTCGGTCCGCCCACTCGATCAACAGTACGCCGGGCGCCTGGGCGTACTCCTCGAGACCCAGGTCTTCGACCTCGGGGACGCTCAATCGATAGAGATCCGCGTGGAACAATGGCGGTGTCGACTCGTACTCATTCACGAGCGTGAAAGTCGGACTGCCCTGCCACTCGCTGACGCCGAGCGCACGGCTCACGCCGCGTGCGAACACGCTCTTGCCCGCGCCTATCTCGCCTCGCAGAAGCACGGTATCACCGGCACTCAGAGTCCCCCCCAGCCGGGTCGCAAATTCAAGGGTCTGTTCCTCGCTCGACGACTCCATCACCTCACCCCGCGACAGCACTTGCATGCCTCTAGATGCGCCCCGGAACATAGGGAGCCGGACGATGCAACATTGACATCAACTCCATCGGTTAATCGCCGAAGGCGCGAGCTTCGCATCCTTCGGCTCTTCTTCAGCTTCGTTACTGGATTCTTTCTCCAGTATGCCCGCGCTCGGCTGACCGGGCGCAGCTACGACTTTTTTGCTGACGCCAAACACAATCGCCGGCGCGCTATCCGACTGCGCACCGCCGCCCTCGAAATGGGGGGCGTGCTGGTCAAAGTGGGACAGTTCCTGAGCACGCGAGTGGATCTCCTCCCGACTGAGTACATCGAGGAGCTCTCACTACTGCAGGATGAAGTGCCGGGCGTACCCTTCAGCGATGTGCGCGAGATAGTCGAAGCGGAGCTCGGCCGGCCGATCGAGTCGATCTTCCGTAGGCTCGACCCTGTACCACTGGCCGCGGCTTCGTTGGGACAGGTCCATGCCGCCGCGTTGGTGACCGGCGAGAGCGTGGTCGTCAAGGTGCAGCGGCCGCGGATTGCGGAGATCGTTGAAGCCGATCTTGCCAGCCTTCGCTACATCGTTCGCTGGCTCGACCGCTACACACCCATGCGGCGACGCGCCAATCTGCCCCAGATTCTCGCTGAGTTTGAAGTCACCCTTCGCCTGGAACTTGACTACGTGCAGGAAGCCCATCACGCCGAACGTCTCTCGTACATGTTTCGTGGAATCCCCGATGTTCGCATTCCGCGGGTGTACTGGTCGCGCACGACACGGCGTGTGCTGTGTCTGCAGCGCATGACCGGAACCAAGGTGACGGATTTCGAGGAGCTCGAGCGACGGTCCATCAGCCGCGGGGCCGTAGCCGAAATCCTGATGCGCGCTTACCTGAAGCAAATCCTGGAGGATGGCTTCTTTCACGCCGACCCTCACCCGGGAAACATCTTTGTGCAACCCGGTCCGGTCGTGGTGCTGGTCGATTTCGGCATGGTAGGCGAGATTACCCCGCCGATGATGGAAAACATCCGGCGTGTGTTTCTTGGAGTGGTACGCCGCGACTACGACGATGTGATCGACGCCCTGGCGCGGCTGGGGTTCTTCACGCGCACCGTCGACCGACGTCAGCTGAAACGCGCGCTCATCTGGACGATCGACACCTTCTACACGCTGTCGCTCGGGGAACTGCAGCGCATCGACCCGCGCGAGGTACTGATCCATCTGCAGGACGTACTTTTCTCCGAGTCGTTCCAGATTCCCGCGAACTACGCCTTTCTCGGACGAGCCATCGGCACCCTGACGGGACTCTGCACCGCCCTAGACCCCAGCTTTGAGTTCGTCTCCGTGGCCGAGCCATACGCGCGGCAGCTGGTCCGCCGGGGCGGAGGTTTGCGTTCCAGCGCATTGCAGGTCGCCGGTGAGGCCCGGCGGCTGGCGGCGAATGCGTATGCGATTCCCTTCCTCACCCGCGCCGTCCTGGACGATCTCCAGAGTGGTGAGCTCGACTTCCATCAACATGTAAGCGAGATGACGCGGGCGGTCGACCGACTCGAGCGTGCGACGCGACGCCTGCTCCACGCGATTCTGGTCGCTGCCTTTGTAATGGCGGGTGCCTTCGTGTTCCGGGCCGGACAGCCCCTTCTGGCAATTGCGGCGCTGGCCATCGCGTTCTTCTTCCTGATCGTGCTGCTCGTCCCATTTCGCCGCCGCCGCTAAGCGCAGCGTTCGAAACCTTGCCGGGTCGGGCCCACAGAGGCACCCGCCTACGAGTTTCACAGGGCACTTCGGAAGGGCTCCTACCGGATCGCGCTACTCGTTTCGGGTGTGCGGGAAACCTTCCAGGTACAATTCGGGCAGCGTAGACGCTTGAGGAGAGACGTGTGAGCCTGCGTGCGCTGGTTGACGTGACCACGAAACTGATGACCGACGGCGATTTCCGAAACCTTCTCGTCAACGATCCGGATGCCGCTCTGAGTCAATTCAACCTCACCCCGGAGGAAAGAGAAGCGGTCAAGCGCCGCGATCGCTGGCTCCTCGAAGAGTGCGGACTGGAGGAGTGGACGGCCCGCTGGCTGTCGGCCCTGTGTTGACCGTCTCGCGCGACGAGGGCTACAATGCGTGGCTGCTGGACGCACAGTGGCGCATCGGGGCGTAGCGCAGCTTGGTAGCGCGCAGCGTTCGGGACGCTGAGGTCGGAGGTTCAAATCCTCTCGCCCCGACCACAATTCTCTTACTGCCGGAGTGACAGGCGGTGTGCGAACGTCGCGGAGACTGCTGGGCCCGGAGAGAATGAATGGAACTGCTGGAGCAGCCGGCCGGGCTCACTCCCTCCGCCTCTGACGCGCAGCTCGATGCCGCCTACCGCACTCTGGATCGCGTTCTGGGCAGCGTGGTGCAGGCAGACAACAAGGCCCTGATCGCACTCACGTTCCAGGGCGCGATCGTGGCCGGGCTGGCCCTCATCGCCAGCACGTTGACGGGCGCAATCGCGCATTTCGGTCCATGGCAGGTGGCGACGATGATCGCGCTCGGCGCTTTCTTCGTGTGCCTCTGCACATCGACGCTCAAGCTGTTCCAGACGATCTCGCCCCGCATCGCGCCGGCACACGGCCCGGGACATGTCTCCGAGCTCTTCTATTTCGCGGGGATTGCGAACATGGCGCACGCGGACTTCTTCGAGCGGTCGCAGGGCCTGAGTCGAGTGCAGATCCAGGAGGCGATTTCAGCTATCACGCATGTGAATGCCCGCATCGCGATGCAAAAATTCGAGAACCTGCGCGCCGCCTACTACGGTCTCGGCCTCCAGATCATCCTGTACATCGTGGTCGTTCTCCTGTCAGTTGTTCCGCACAGCCGCTGAGGGCGACTTCTCGGTCCGGCATGTGCGTCCGGCCCACACGGTGGCAAGCGCTACCTGGCGGGGCAATCCACAGCGGAGGCTCTCGATGAAGCCGGTCGGGAATCCGCTGCTCGCCCCTCGGCTCAGAACCACGACCCCGGTTCGACCGAAATGATGCTGGAGATAGTGAGCGTCGACCAGCACCCCAATGTTCCAGAAGTAACTCTCGGCCGCCGGCCTTCCGCTGAGGTAGGCGTACTCGAGCCGGTCGGCAAGAACCGGAGTACCGGGGGCCGCCCTGCTCCGGATGAGCGCGGTAACCGGTCCGACATCAGAGAACCGGGCGGCAGTCACGTAGAACGCAGCGGGTCCCGCGTTCGACAGGATCTCGGCAAAGGTGACCGAGACGAGGAGCCCCGCGGCGGGGAGCACGATGCGCACTCTGGCCCCGAGCAGCGACGCCAGAATTGGACCGCCAAGCAGCGCTCCGAACGGGGCGACCGGCACGAAGTAGTGGTAATACACCTGGGACGGGAGGATGAACACAATGCCAAGCCCGAAGCCCGCGACCAACCAGGTCGGGGCACGAATTTTGATGGCGCCTGCGAAGGCGAACACGTTCTCTCCGGCCCACCAGACGAGAGTCGTGCCGGCGCGCTGTCCCCAGTCCATGAGCCACCGAGTCCGCTGAAAGGTGATCGTTTGTTCCACGACGGACGACCAATGGCCCGCGAAGGGCAGCATGGCGATGGTGAAGGCGGCAATGGCCGCCGGCAGG
>DATGJB010000026.1:0-27163 GCA_035295425.1 Chloroflexota bacterium
ATCTCCTTGATGGGCGCCAGGCAGCGCGCGTCATTCGGGGTCGGAGTGGTGATACGCACGATCTCGCAGCCAACCGCGACCAGTCGCTCTACCTGCGCCGCAGTCGCCTCGACGTCTTTGGTCAGAGTGGTGGTCATGCTCTGGATGCGGATGGGGTTGTCGCCGCCCACTCCCACGGTGCCCACCATCACCTCGCGTGTGCGGCGGCGCTGGTAGGCGAATGGACTGCGAACGTAGGGAAGACTCAGGGTTAGCATCGATACTCCAGAAGCGCGGAGCCGTCACGGCTCCGCGCCACCGTATTGTACCGGCTGTCCCCGAAAGCGAAGGACGGTTCGAGCTCTCCAGCGCTTGACGAGTGCCGCTATACTATAAGTACGCCCTCCCCGGGAGGGCGGCTTTTTTTACGGAGACCACTCGTGACGGCGCCGCGCTACTTCATCACCACTACCATTCCATACGTCAACGGGGACCCGCACATCGGCCACGCCGAGGAGTTCGCCCAGACCGACGCCTTCGGCCGCTATCACCGCCTGCGCGGCGACGACACCTATGTCCTCACCGGTACCGACGAGAACTCGCTGAAGAACGTCCAGGCGGCGGAGAGGGAAGGCATTCCAACTGAGGATCTGGTCGAACGCAACTCGCTCAAGTTCAAGGAGCTGGCCGACGCGCTGCGCTTCGACTATGACCAGTTCATCCGGACATCGGTTGATCCGCGCCACGTCGCTGCCTGCCAGAAGCTCTGGCGGGCCGTCCAGGCTAACGGCGACATCTACAAGAAGCACTATCGTGGGCTTTACTGCGTCGGCTGCGAGCGGTTCTACGACGAGGATGAGCTAATCGACGGTCTCTGTCCGGAGCATCGCACGCCGCCACAACCGGTCGAGGAGGAGAATTACTTCTTCCGCCTCTCTCGCTACGGCGAGGCCCTTCGGGAACTTATCGCTTCCGACCGGTTGCTGGTTCTTCCGGACTTCCGAAAGAACGAGGTATTGAGCTTCGTCTCTCGTGGCCTGGAGGACTTCAGCATCTCCCGCTCCTACGAGCGGGCACGTGGCTGGGGCGTGCCGGTGCCGGACGATCCGACGCAGGTAATGTACGTCTGGTTCGACGCACTGACGAACTACATCAGCGCGCTCGGCTACGACAGCGAGACCGAGCTCTACCGGCAGTACTGGCTCGACAATCCGGTGCGCGTGCATGCGCTCGGCAAGGGCGTCATCCGCTTCCATGCCGTCTACTGGCCCACCATGCTGTTGTCGGCCGGCGTGCCCCTCCCGGCGACCGAGTTTGTCCACGGTTACATCAATATCGCCGGCGGCAAGATGAGCAAGTCGTTGGGTAACGTGATCGATCCCGCGGCGCTCGTGACGGAGTACGGTGCGGAGGCGGTACGCTACTTCTTGCTGCGGGGGGTCTCGCCGACTCGTGATGCCGATTTCGCGGATGTTAACCATTTCCATGACCAGCTGCGCGCGCGGTACACCGCCGATCTTGCCAATGACCTCGGCAACCTCGTGAACCGCGTGGTCACGCTGGTCGGGCGGAATTGCGATGGGAAGGTGCCGGCCGCCGGATCGCGCGGCGAGCTGGAGCGGTCAGTGGAGGAGCTCGCGGCGCGGGTTCCCATGGCGGTTGCTGAAGCAATGGATCGTTATGATCCCCAGTCGGCACTTGCCGCGATCTGGGACCTGGTGAAGCGCACGAACCTCTACCTCGAGGAGACGAAGCCCTGGGAGTTGGCAAAAGCTGCCCGCGCCGGAGAGAGCGCGTCTGCCGAGCGGCTCCGCACCTCGCTCTACACGGCAGCCGAGACCGTGCGACTCGTGGCCGCGCTGCTCGAGCCGTTCCTCCCTGCCACCGCACCGCGCATCAGGGAGCAGATGGGAGTGACCGAGACCGCCGAGTCATGGACTGACCGCCTGCGATGGGGGCTGCTTGCTCCCGATACCGAGGTGGCGCGCCCCGAGCCGCTGTTCCCCCGGCTTGAGCTGGCGGCCGGCTAAAACCGCTCGAATCGCCGCACGGGACGGGTGCACGCGTGTCCGCGCCACGCTGAGAACCGGCGCGTGACCAAGGTCCCGCCCAACTCGGTGACTCGAGACTCTGTGCCTTACGCGGTCGCGGTGCTTTCATGTTGGGGAGGAAATGAAGGAGGCGGTCATGGACTGGGCAGAGGAGCGACCCGGCACACAGATCTGGATCTATCGAGCCGTCAGGCTCCATCTCGACCGATTGGCCCTCGCGGTCGCGCTCGCGTCTATCGCGGCGCTGGCGGTTATTCACTAACGGCGGTTCGCGACACCTGAGGCCACTGCCCGGCCGCCGCTGCTTCGTTCACATCACCAACTGCATACCAGCCACAACGCTGTCGTCCGGCAACGGGAACCAGGTACAGTTACTGTGCCAGTTCCCGTTGTTCGTTTGAACGAGTCAGCTCGATGCGCCGAGGGTGATGACGATGCGCGCGCCCTCTCCAGGCGGGCTCGCCACCTCGATTGTGCCGTGATGCGCCTCGACAATGCCCCGGGCGATCGCCAGGCCGAGCCCGGCCCCGCCGCGCTCGCGCGAGCGCGACTTCTCTCCGCGATAGAACCGTTCGAAGACGTGCTGGCGGTCTTCCGCCGCGATTCCCTCACCGCTATCGGTGACGCTGAGCATGACGCGCCCGTTGGCGCGGGCCACGCAGACGTCGACACGTCCACCGGCGGGTGTGTGGCGCAGTGCGTTCTGGATCAGGTTGGTCAGCACTCGTTGCATGCGCGGCCCATCGATCGCGAGCGGCGGCAGATCGCCCTCCCATTCGGCATGGAGGTCGATCCCTTTCTCGTGGGCCTGGAGCTGCAGGCCCGCGACCGTCTCGGCCACGAGGGCCGGGAGCGGCACCGCCTGCAGGCGGAGCTCGAGGCTGCCGCTCTCGATGCGAGCCAGCTCGAACAGATCGTCGATCAGCCGGCCGAGATGCTCGGTCTCCGACTGAATCAGGGCGAGATAGCGCTGGACGGCCAGCGGCTCGGTCACCACGCGGTCGTTGATGGCCTCGACCATCGCCCGGATAGAGGCGAGCGGCGTCCGCAGATCGTGCGAGATCGAGGCGAACAGCACGCGGCGCTCCTCTTCCAGGCGCCGCTCCTTCCCGATGGACTGGGCAAGCTCCTGCGACATCCGGTTGAAGGCTCGCGCCAGCTCGGCTACCTCATCCACGCCCCGTACGTCGACAGTCGTTCCCAGCTCACCGGCCGCCAACCGGCGCGCCCCGGCGCGCAAGGCACTTACTTGCTGTGTCGTCAGCGCGGCCACCAGGAAGGCAAAGGCAACGGACAATGCCAGGAAGTAAAGCAGCGTGACGGCCAGTATGTGCTTGTCGGCCGGATCAACGAACATGAGCAGCGGCGTGTAGAGCACGTCGAGTATGGCCGCGGCGCTCCCGGCGACGATTGCGATCACGATCTTCAGCCAGAGACTTGGCACCAGGCGGGCGGCGAGCGCCATCACGCTGAATCCCACCACCAGCGAGACGACGCCCGAGGTGAGTAGATAGACGATTGCGCTTCGCACGTGAGCCGCAGGGGCATGCAGCCAGACAACGAACAGCAACCAGGCGATCGCAAGGCCCACTGCCAGGCAGGCCGCAATCGCGCCAAGCAGCCGCAGCCAGAACCGTGTCATGCCGGGTCGACCTTGTAGCCAACGCCCCAGACCGTCTTGACGTAACGTGGCCGCACCGGATCGGGCTCGATCTTCTCTCGGAGACGCCGGATGTGGACTGTGACTGTGCTGGTGTCACCGGCGAAGGTGAAGTCCCAGACATGATCGAGTAGCTGCTCGCGGGTGAACACCTGCCCTGGGTTGCTTGCCATAAAGAGGAGGAGGTCGAACTCCCGGGCGGTCAGCTCAAGGGGCCTTCCGGCGCTTTCGACAGTGCGCAGGCGCGGGTTGATCTTGAGGGAGCCGAGCTGCACGACGTCGTCGGGCTGCCGGGCCGCGCCGGTGGAGCGGCGGAGTACTGCCTGAACCCGCGCGACCAGCTCGCGGGGACTGAACGGCTTGGTGACATAGTCGTCGGCGCCCACACCGAGGCCGACCAGCTTGTCCACTTCCTCGCCGCGGGCGGTGAGCATGATAACCGGCACATTGCGGCCGGCCCGAATCCGACGGCACACCTCGATGCCGTCCAGATTCGGCAGCATGAGGTCGAGGATGACCAGGTCGGCGTCCTGAGCCCTTTCCACCGCCTCGAGACCGTCGGCGGCAGAAAGTGTCTCATAACCGGCCCGACGCAGGTACTGCTCCACCACGTCGCGGATGTTGGGCTCGTCATCGACGACGAGCACCTTGCCCAGGCTCATCGAGCGTCAGCCGGCGACATATGGATCCGATTCCATCTCCTCGGCGCCGCGCCCGGGGAGCCGCTCCCAGACGTAGTGGGCGCAGAAGACCGACAGACCGAGATCATTGCCGGGCGCGCGCTCATACTCGGCGTAGGCTTCCATCGCTTCGTCCAGGAGCCGGACCAGGTCATCCTGGCTAACCGGCCGCTCCTCAACCATGCATGCGTTTCCCTTCAGCCCCGGAAATTGCCGGGGACCCCGATGGCATTATTCCATCCGGGTCCCCGGCCGTCACCGAAGGTGGAATCAGTGATGCATGACGTTGCCGGCCAGGACCTCGATGCCACCCGGTCGGGCGGCTACCGCGCTCTTCTGGGCGTAGACGACGATCTTGGTGAACTTCGTGACCATCGGCATGCCCATCCACGTGCCGTTGCCGCCGTGCGACATGAAGCTGCCGACCCGGATCCAGTGCGACCCGTTAACCAGCCAGACGACGTACCACTTCTCGTGCAGTGAGGCAAGCGCCGGAAGCTTATGGGCATGCAATGCGATGTCCACATCGTGGGCGAGGTAGGTGATCGTCGCGGTGGCCGTGGAATGCTCGATCATCATGTTGTGCATGCTCGCCGGATGCAACATGACGCTCACCGGAGCGGCCTGGGAAACCGTGCTGGTCAGACCGAGCACGCTGCCCGCCAATACCGCCGATACCAGAAGCTTTCTCATACCTATTCCCTCCTTGAGTTGTCGAATGGAATGTGCCACTTCCATCGTGAAGGAGGGTTGTTACGCCAGCGTGACGGACATTACAGGGGTCTTACGATCGCGCGCGGAATCCGGCGGGACGCACGACTGGAGCCCGATGGCGTGACCGGTAGTCGAGCAACATCTCGGCAACCAGCATGCGCGCCGCTTCCTCCGGGATCTCCTGCGAGATCAGATAGGCGTAGCTCGTGGCGTCTCGCGACGGCAGATCCACAATCTCGCGCTGGAGCTGCTGGATGCGTGCCAGCAAGGCTTCGTGGTACTCATCTGCGGCCATCACCCTCAGTATAGAACGGACGTGCTAGAAAGTGACCGGAACAGGGCGAGCGGTCGGTAACGTTGGCTGCGCCACCCCGGGTCGTGCCGTCCCGTCCGACGTTGCAAACCCCCGCCCCACTTTTCCGGGCACTCCACACCGGGGATGTCGAAGACCCGAGCGACGCCCCAGCCGGCGATCGGGCATACGGGCCGGAAGCATGGGGTGCCGGTCGGGATCCCACTGGCCCGCACGGGTCAGGCCCGGCAGCTCTGTTGCCGACTCACGGCGATCTCCCCCTACAATGGCCGAGAACGAGGCGGAGGATCTGATGCTCGCCGAGCTGGACGTCGTCGTCTTCATCAAGTCCCATGACGCTATTGAGCGTGTAGCGGAGCGCGTCTTCGGCCTGTTGCGGTCGCAGTACCAGCAGTCGGCTGAGGACGAGTCCGGCATCGCCACCTATGAGGCGTCGGGACTTGGCTTCCACGGATTACTTTTCCCGAACGATGGTGAGATGTACGACCCGGAGTTCGAGGGCTTCCAGTACGGTCTGGAGATCACATCGAGCTTCTGGTGCGTGGAGCTCGACGCGGTCGATCTGGAAGGCCCGTTGAGCGAATATTTCGCCCGCAAGCTCGCCTTCGAGATGAACGTCGAAACGGCGACCGAGCTCCTGCTGGAGACCACCGAGGAGTCCGAGATCTTCGAGATCCGGACGTATCGCCGCAATCCTCAGTACCGGCTTGACCAGGCGCCGACCACGCCGAAGGTATTCGTCGTCGAGAGCCGTCAGGTTGAGGAGCCGTTCGAGGACGAGGATGAAGGCGAGTGGGAAGATGGCGAGGACGAAGACTACGAGGATGACGAGGAAGCGGTCGAAGAGTTGGAGCGAGAAGACCGTCAGTGATCCCGTACTCGGATCCGAGCCAGCCAGATCGGATCTTCCCGTACGTCAATATTGGGATCATCGTCGTCAATTTCCTGGTGTTCTTCTACGAGCTGTCGCTGGGGTCGCAGGGACAGGCATCGCTCAACAAGTTCTTCTACGACTTCTCGCTCGTTCCGTGCGAGTACACGAATCACTGCCATCCGTACGCCGGCACGCCGAGCCCGTTCTGGCTCACGTTGTTTACTTCAATGTTCATGCACGCCGGCTGGCTGCACATCCTGGGAAACATGGTCTACCTGTGGGTGTTCGGCGACAACATCGAGAACTCGATGGGACATCTGCGATACCTGGTCTTCTATCTAGTGTGCGGTCTGGGAGCGAGTGTTCTCGAGATCGCGACTGCCGTCAACTCGAGCACGCCCGGCCTCGGCGCGAGTGGGGCGATTGCCGGTGTGCTGGGCGCCTATCTGATGTTGTACCCGGGAAGCCGGATCGGCACCCTCATCCCTATCACGTTCATCTTCATCCCGGTGCGCCTCCCGGCCTGGGTCCTGATCGGGTTCTGGTTCCTCCTTCAGCTGTTCGACGGCCTGGTCACGGTAAGCAGCCAGACCAACGCCGGTGGGGGTGTGGCGTACTTCGCCCATGTGGGTGGATTCATCACCGGGGCGGTGCTTATCTGGCTCTTCCGGCGCCCGCAGCGGGTCAGCCGGCTGCAGGCCTACCACGGGGGCACCTGACCTCGGCGGTGCGCGGGAATCGAACGGCGGCCAGGCTCTCGACCGGTGGCGCGTGCCGCGCGTAACAGATCGCGGCGCCACGCCGCTGCCACGGAATGCGGTCTCGGGAGAGCTGGAGGGATTCGTGATTCGCACTGAATCGGGATTCCACCGGGTGCTGGTCGGCGAACGGGTCGTCGTGGCCCGAGCCCACAAGCGCCTGTACCAGGGCGAGCGCACCGCGACGACGGCGGTCGTCATCGGAGACCGCGTCCGTCTGCGCGAGCTTGCCGATGGGAGCGGCGTGATCGAAGAGATTCTGCCCCGCGAGAGCGAGCTGGTGCGGGGCGCGGCCGGCGGTAGCAGGTATCTGGATGTTATCGCCGCCAACCTGGATCAGCTGGTGGCGGTGCACTCGCTCCGGGAGCCGGATCTCAACACCGCCCGGCTCGACCGTTTCCTGCTCATCGCCGAGGCGGCGGAGATTCCCGCCATCGTGGTGCTGAACAAGCATGATCTCGCCAGGCCCGCCGAGCCCCCGGAGGTAACGATCTACCGGCGCGCCGGATACCCGGTGATCCTTACTTCCGCCCGAGCGGGAGAGCATGTCGCCGAGTTGGGTGAGGCGCTGCAGGGCAAGATCAGCGCGCTGGTCGGTCCTTCGGGGGTAGGCAAGTCGAGCCTGCTCAACTCCGTACAGCCCGGGCTCCGGCTGCGAACCGGGGAGATCAGCGAGGCCACCGGGAAGGGAAGGCATACCACGACGACCGCCGAATTGCTGCGTCTCGACTTAGGAGGCTGGGTGGCGGACACACCGGGCCTGCGCGAGCTTGCGATCCGGGAGGTCGAGCCGGAGGAGCTCGACTATCTCTACCCCGAATTCAGGCCCTTTATTCCAGACTGCCGCTTCTCAGATTGCAGCCACCACGATGAGCCGGGTTGCGCCGTACGGGCCGCGGTGGAGCGCGGCGATATCGCCGCCGGGCGGTATGAGAGCTACCGGCGCGTCTACCAGGATCTGGTCGAGCAACGGCCGTTCTGAGGGGGACTTGCTCTCCTACTGGAGCAATCGTTTCCCGCCGGACCTTCAGTGCCCGCCGATGGTCACTCCAGGCTCAGGGCCGTGGTGAGCGCGCGGCGGGTGAGCACCCGCGCCAGGTGCTTCTTGTAGTCGGCCGACGCATACAGCTCGGCCGTGGGATCCAGGTCCTGCGCGGCAAGCTCCGCGGCCTGCGCTACCGTCTCGGCGGTGACCGGCTGGTTGCGCAGAGCTTCCTCGGTGGCCGAGGCGCGAGTCGGAACCGGACCGACGTTGGTCAGGACCACGCTTGCCTGAGCGATCGAGCCGTTTGATCGGTGCACGCTCACCGCGGCGCCAACGATCGCCCAGTCGATGGCGCGGCGGCGGAACTTCTGGTAGTCCTGGGCAGCGTTCTCGGGTACGCTGAGCCGAACCTCGGTCAGGATCTCATCCGGTTGCAGCGCGCTCGTGAAGATGTCCTCGAAGAGGTCGGCGATGTCGATGGTGCGCTCGCCGCCGGTCCCTCGCGCCACCACACTGCCGCCAAGCGCGGAGACGATCGCCGGCATGTCGCCGGCCGGGTCGGCGTGGGCCAGCGCACCCCCCAACGTCCCTCGATTGCGGACCTGGGTATCACCCACCATCGAGGCTGCCTGTGCCAGGAGCGGGAGCCGCCGCCGCACCAGGTCGGACTCGACCAGCGTGGCGTAGGTCGTCATCGCTCCGACGGCGATGGAGTTGCCCTGGTCGTGAATGTAACTGAGTCCGTCGATGCGGCCGATGTCCACCAGCAGGGCCGGTGTGGCAAGGCGGAGCTTCATCAGGGGGAGCAGGCTGTGGCCACCGGCCAGAATCTTGGCGTCGTCGCCGTGCTCCCGCAGGAAGGCGATCGCCTCGTCGAGCGATTTGGGAGCTACATAGTCGAAGGCAGCAGGAATCATTGCTGCTCCTGCATCACACGCCCGGCGTCCTGCACCGCGCGCACGATGTTCTGGTAACCGGTGCAGCGGCAGAGGTTGCCTTCCAATCCGTAGCGGACTTCGTCCGGCGAGGGGGCCGAGTTGCGGTGTAGCAGATCCAAACCGGCCATGATCATGCCGGGCGTGCAGAACCCGCACTGCAGCGCGTGGTCGTTCCAGAACGCTTCTTGCAGTGGATGCAGCTTGCCGTCCCGGGCCAGTCCCTCGATCGTCGTGACCTCGTGCCCATCAGTCTGGACGGCGAGCACCGTGCATGACTTCACCGCCCGCCCGTCGAGGTGGACGGTGCAGGCGCCGCAGGTCGTCGTGTCGCAACCGACATGTGTTCCGGTCAGACCCAAAACGTCGCGAAGAAAATACACGAGGAGGGTGCGGGGCTCGATTTCGGCTCGCCGTAGCCGGCCGTTAACCGAAATTGACACCGGTATGTTCACGTCTGCCACCTTTGCACGAAGTTAAGCATGCGCGAGGGCGCGACCCATCCCTGGCAACTCCTCATCCGCCAGGCCACCGCGCCACGGTCCACGGGAGCAGAGCCGGCCGGGGACCCGCATCGCTTCCATTCTAGAACCGGCGGAGGGTAATCCTGGGCGGCGCGTCGGTAGGGCGCAGGGCGCTCGAGCGCTCTCTCCAATTCCTGTCTAATGTCGCGGTACTATCTTCTGGTAGGAGGGGACCGGGTGCGGATCCTGGTTGTTGAAGACGAAAGACGCCTCGCGAACCTGATTCGGAAGGCACTGGAACAAGAGAGTCATGTGGTCGACGTCTCCTACGACGGCGCGGAGGCACTCGCGCTCGCGTCGGAAGGGGAATACGACCTGCTGTTGCTCGATCTCATGTTGCCGACTTTGGACGGTATCGAGGTGTGCCGGCGACTCCGGGGGGCGGGACGTGACACCCGGATTCTCATGCTGACGGCGCGCGATGCCGTGGAGGACCGTGTGCTCGGGCTCGAAAGCGGCGCCGATGACTACCTGGTCAAGCCGTTCTCATTTTCGGAACTGGTGGCGCGGGTCAAGGCGCTCTCGCGCCGCCAGGTGCAGCCGCAGGTCGAGGAAGAGCTGATCTGCGGCCAGCTGGTTCTGGATCTGGCGAAGCACGAGGCGCGACGCGGGAACAAGGTGATCGACCTGACCGCCAAAGAATTCCAGCTGCTCGAGTACATGATGCGCAATGCGGGGAACGTGTTGACACGGACCCAGATCCTCGATCATGTCTGGGGATACAACTTCGACTCGTTCAGTAATGTCGTCGATATCTATGTCCACTATCTGCGCAACAAGATCGATCGGGAGTTCGAAGAGCCGCTCATCCGAACGATTCGCGGCGTGGGCTACTCGCTGAAGGCCGGCTAGTGTTCAAGGCAGCACGCTGGCGCCTGGTCGCGTGGAACGTCGCGGTCTTCTCCATCCTCCTGATGATCCTCGGGGTCGTGGCCTACCGCGCCTTCTCGGTGACGATTTACAACAACGTCGATCAACAACTGCGGGAGCGGCAGATCAATATCGAGCGGGAGCTGGGCGCGGCTCCTCAGAGCAGTACCGACGCCGTCTTTATCGACGATCCGAGCCTCACGCAGGGGCCATTCCGGATCCTGGTCGGCGACACCACCGGCTTTATCAATTACAGCCCGACCGACTGCCCGCAGCCGGCGATGTTCACCAACCTGCCGTGTGCGCCGAACTGGCGGCAGCCCACGAGCCAGCAAGCGATCTACGCGGCGCTGGCTCACGGTGGCGATCTGCGTACCGCGTACTTCCATGGGACTGCCCAGCGCGTTCTCACGTTCGTGTACCACGATCCGACGCAGGCCGGGGATCCGCCCCTGTACACCTTTCAGATTTCGCATGACGCCTCCGGTGAGGTAGCGGCGCTGGAGAATATGCGACTGCTTCTGTTCTTCGGCGGTCTCTTCGGCGTGGCACTGGCGGCCCTCGGCAGCCTCTTCCTGGCAAACCGGGCACTCGTGCCGATTCGCCAGGCGTTCACGCGCCAGCGGCAGTTCACGGCCGACGCCTCGCACGAGCTCCGGACTCCGCTGGCGTTGATCCGCGCCAAT
This sequence comes from Chloroflexota bacterium, assembly GCA_035295425.1. GTDB lineage: Bacteria > Chloroflexota > UBA5177 > UBA5177 > UBA5177 > DATGJB01. Next base: position 11,030 of record DATGJB010000026.1, read on the forward strand.
GCCGAAATGCTGACGATGCATCACCAGCGCCTGGCGGCCGAGGACAGCGAGCTGGTGGGTGAGATCATTCGAGAGACCGATCATCTCAACCGGCTGGTCGGCGATCTCTTGACCCTGGCGCGCGCCGACACCGAGACACCTCGGCTACAGCTCGAGCCGGTCGATTTCCGGTCCCTGGTCGAGGAGGTCCATGAGGATCTGCACCGGGTAGCCGAATTTGAGGGTATCGACACCTCGCTCACGCTGAATGGTCCGGTAAGCGTGACGGGCGACGAGACACGACTCCGGCAGCTGCTGCTCATCCTGCTGGACAATGCGGTGAAGTACACGGATCCGGGAGGTCACGTCGACGTGTCGGTGCAGCGCGAGAACGGACATGCCCGCCTCGTGGTAACGGATACCGGGATCGGCATACCCGCCAAGGACCTGCCACGCATTTTCGACCGCTTCTACCGCGTCGATCAGGCACGGGGGCACGAGAGCGGCGGTACCGGCCTGGGCCTGGCAATAGCCAAGTGGATCGTGCAGGCGCACCATGGCACGATTCGCGTCGAGAGTCAGGAGGGCCAGGGCACGCGCTTCCTGGTCGATCTCCCCTCCGGCCGCGACGCCTCAGGTAGTGATTAGCTGCCGGCCCCGGGCCTGGCTCCTCGGACCCGGCGCAAGCGTGTCCTAACCGACGAAGTCACGGCCGAGGACGACGACGATCTGTGCGGTCTGACTCGGGATCGACTGGCGTACCAGGGTTGCCCCGAGCAGCCGCTGCAGCCGGCGGGCCGTGTAATCGGCGGCCCCTGCGCTCAGGTTCTCAATAACTTCCGTGCGTGCGTAGTCGGTCCGGTCGGCGTTGCCCGCCGTGACCACACGGAAGCCCAGCCCCTGCAGGGTCGACCCGGCGTCGGATGCCGCGCCGGTCGTGGAGGAGCCGTTCAGCACCGCGACGGAGGCATTCTCCCGGGCCAGCTGTGGGTCCGCGAACAGGTGGTGGGTGAGGTTGGTGATCGCGTTTGGACTGGTGGGTACGAGGATGCTCTGTCCGTCATTGCTCCATCCCGTCTGCACCAGACCGTTGTTGATGTTGATATAGGAGTGGGAGGTCTGCCCTCTCCCTCCCAGCATGTACTGCACGCCGACTTCCGGCAGGTCGTTGAGCGGCAGGTTGGTCATCAGGCTCTGCTTGAACGCGGTAAGGATCGCGGGATAGCGCAACCAGGTCGCCGGCGAGATGATGGTGCGCTTCACCGCGTCGCTGAAGGCCTGCTGGTCCTGGACGCGGGCCAGATCCTGCTGGACGAAGGCGTGTCGCTCGCGCACGAACTCCAGCGCGGTGGCGCCGTCCATGTGCTGCTCGCCGGATTTGATGTCGATCGGGCAATAGGCGTAGCCGGTCAGACAGGGATAGGTCGGATCATTCAGCTCGCGCGGTACGTTGACGTCGACGCCGCCCATCGCGTCGATCAACTTGATGAAGCCGCGGAAGGTCATGGCCATGGTGTAGTCCACAGGAATCTGGAGGTCGCGCTCGAGCGTGTAGGCGGCCAGCTTTGGCCCTCCCAGCTCGTATGCGATCGCCAGCTTTCCCTGACCGTAGCCGGGGATATCGACCCACAGATCGCGCGGTACCGAGAGCATGGAGACATGGTGGGTCGACGGATCGATATCCATGACGAGCAGCGTATCGGTCCGGGCCGGCTCGGTTGTTCGCTGGGTCAGGCCCATCGCCACCACGGTGATTCGGTCATGACCGTTCCAGGGGACCATGCCCGGCTGCGGCGGCAGGATAATCGAGCTCATCGCCTCGAGCACCGGTGGGCAGAACAGTACGATCCCGGCCGACAGGACGGCCGACAGAAGGAAGAAGAGGAACGTACCGATCACGAAGCGCCGGATGCGCGGCCGCAGACTCCGTGATGCCGGTGCAGTGAGGGGAGTGAAGACGGGTTCAGGCGTGCGATACGCCCTTTGAGTCGACATGCGCGCGATTGTACTACGCGCCGCCGGCCCTGTGCGGGGCTTCGTGACTACATGAGCTGGATGGTGAACGTCGTCGCTGTCTTGTCCACGGCCACCCTGACGGTATACGTCCCGGCCCCGGCGTACACGTTGTTGCCGTAATGGTAGTCTTTCATCCCAAGCCCGGCGCCCATCATCGCCATGATGGGGACGGTGATGCGCGTGTGCCTGCGCGAATCAACCATCACCATAGTCACGACCGCCGTCGTCACCACTTTTCCGCTCTTCCGGTTGTAGACGTGGAGCTCGATGTGGTGATTGCACCCTCTGGCGCCCTTGGACGAGCCGCTCATCCCCATATTGCCCGAGAAGCTGCAGGTGGCTACCTGGCCGTGGAGCATAACCTCACCATGTTTGGGGTGTCCCATTGCCATGCGCTGCGCGGGCCCGATCTTGAGAACGAGTCGATACGCGCCCGCAGTAGCCTGCTTGACGATGGTCATACTTCCCATGGCGCGTGCGGTTGGAGTCATTCCGGCGACAAGCGAGGCCGTTAGCAATGTGGCGGGCGCCCAGCTTTTCCACTTCATCTCTCTTCCTCCTGCGTCTCTGAGACCGAGCCCAGGCCCGGCTGATATCTCACTCGTGGGAACGAGGAGATGCATTCCCAGCACCATTTGACTACACAGTAGGTAATTTCACCAACGACCGGCGAGGCTGCGAGTAGTCGTGAATCGGTGCCCAGCTTTCTGAGCGACGTGTCACTGCTGTCGCCGGCGCGTCCTATCCCCTGGGCCCCGGCGGGTGCGGCACAATTCCGCGAGTCACACGACTGTAAGGCCGCCCAACGCGCCCAGTTTGACGCGAGAGTTACAATGTGAGCCTCACGAGCGTTGTACAGGTGACATCACGGTACGGACTGGACACACTCCACGTGAACCGAGTACTGAGCCTGGCGTTACTCTTCATCGCCTTGCTGGCTCCGCCGGCGACGGATGTCCGTGCCGCGCCTCGCGGCATCCATGTGGCGGCAGGATTGGATCTGTCGCTGTCGTTGCCGCGCTCGGTGTACCCGCGTGACGCCCTCGCGATCGCGACAGTGCGCCTGCGGAATCTCTCGAGCCATGTGATGCAGCTGGCGGCGCCGTGTGGGGACAATCCCGCCGTCCAGGTGATGAGCGGCACGACGGGCGCGATTGTCTTCCCGCCGATATTTCGAGCAAGTGCAGGCGGCTCCTGCCACATGCGCCGCCACCGCTTCGGCGTGACAGGCGTGCTGGAGCCGGGAAGCGCTCTCGTCAGGCAGGTATTTATCATCCTGCGTGGGAGCGTCGTGCGACCAACCGTGTCGATTGTGACCGGGCTGGGGCCGAGCATGCTCACCGGTCGAGCGCTCAAGCTCACGCTCGTGGATGGCAAGCCTCCGACCTTCACGCTCTCCACCACGCCAACTCTCTCCGCCACCATCCGGTCCGCCCTGCCGGTGGCCGGACCTCTCGTGTACGCGGAGCTCTATCGCTGTGGTGTCGATTCCGAAGTCACCTATTCGGAGCACTCCGGTCGCTGGCAGTTTGCACGCGGCAGCCGCCTGGTTCCGCACTGGCCGCCGAATTGCGCCTATCCCTTCGAGTGGCATGCCGTGGCCGGTTGGCCAGGGCAGCCGGTGGCGCACATCGACTACGTCAGCGGGTAGCCGCGGTAGCGACGCCAACGGCGACCACCTTGCAGGACCGAGGGGGATCGGGCTGCCGTGGCTACCCGGCGTAGCCCCGCGGATGCGTGCGGTGCCAGTCCCAGGCAGTCCGAACGATGGTGTCGAGATCGCTGTACCTCGGCGTCCAGCCAAGCTGCCGGCGCAGCTTTGAAGCGTCAGCCACCAGCTCGACCGGATCGCCGGCCCGGCGGGGGCCGACCTCAACCGCAAAGTCGACGCCGCTGATCCGTTTCAGCGTATTGATAACATCCCAGTTGCTCCACCCGTGCCCGGCCCCGACGTTGAACACGTCGAAGGTTCCGCCATCCTGCAGGTACGCGAGCGCGACGACGTGAGCGCTGGCGAGATCGAGGACGTGAATGTAATCGCGGACGCAGGTGTGGTCGGGCGTCGGGTAGTCGTCACCGAAGAGCACGAAGCGGTCGCGCTGGCCGAGCGCCGTCTGGATGGCGATCGTCACGATGTGCGAGGCAGGCTCGTGATCCTGGCCTATGGAGCCGTCCAGGGCGGCTCCGGCGGCGTTGAAGTACCGGAGCGCCACGCTTCGCACACCGTGCACCAGCTCGTACCAGGGAAGCATGCGCTCCACCAGCAGCTTTGACTCGGCGTACACGTTGATCGGCACCGCCGGATCCGACTCGGTGATCGGGACGCGGACCGGATTCCCGTACACACCGGCCGTCGAGGAGAAGACGAGCCGCGGCACGGCGTGACGCGCCGCCGCGTTGAGCAGGCGGATGGCGTTCGCGGTGTTATTTTCGAAGAACCTGGCGGCGTTTTCCATCGACTCGCCGGCTTCGATGAAGGCCGCGAAGTGGATGATGGCGTCGAAGCCGCCCGCCAGGCACGCGTCGAGCGCTCCTGCGTCGGCCAGGTCCGCCTCCACCAGCTCCACATCGACCGCCTCCCGGTGGCCGAAGCTCAGGTTGTCGAATACCACCACGTCGTGGCCGGCTTCCTGCAGCGCTCTGGTGGTGAAGCTCCCTATATATCCGGCGCCACCGGTGACCAGAACGCGCATTGCCTAGCGGCGCCGCTTGCCGCGGACCGGCGGGCGTGGCCGCTGCGGTTCGGCGCGTGGCTTCGGAGCGGGCCGGAACCGCCGTTCGAGGTGGCTTTCCTGAAGCTGCCACACGGCAACAGGGTAGCGCTCGCTGAGCTCGTAGACGAAGTAGCCGACGATGATGATCATCGTGATGATGAGAAGCAGCATCCAGATCGGCATCGAGAGGTACGGGAACTGGGTGTAGCGCATGAGCGCCAGAAAGAGACCGATGGCGGAAGTCCACATGCCCGCTTTGGCGGCCCGCCTGATCAGACGTCGCCGAATGGGATTGTCCCGCGCGAGCTTCGCGCGGCGCACATACGCAATGGCCGATCCGATAAACAGCAACGCGAAGGCAATCGTGAGGGCCAGAAAGTAGCCGGACTCGTCGGTAGGAGTGTTGAAGAGATAGTCGCCGGTCAGGAGATGCACGGAAACCTCACGGGGAAACAGCGCATAGAGAAAGCCGGCAGGTACTGCCGGCCTGTCCCAGGCAGTCGAAGTATAGTCGGAACGTCAAGGTACGATCAAAGGCCGGGTCACCGGCGAAGCTACGTGACCAGGGCTCCGCTGCAGGCCTCGGCTACCACGCGTGGCAGCGTCTCGAGCACGTAGTCGACGTCCCCCGCCGAAGTACCACGCCCCAGCGTCATGCGCAGTCCATTTCGTGCCAGACCCGGCGCCAGGCCGAGCGCGGTAAGAACGTGGGAAGGATCGGTCGATCCGGCTTTGCAGGCCGAGCCGCTCGAGCACTGGATCCCGGCCAGGTCGAGATCGACGAGCACCGACTCGCCGCTGACGCCGTCGAGGTAGAAGCTGGCGTGACCGGGGAGGCGGTCACCCCGAGGGCCGGTGAGATGCGCCCCCGGTGTTCGCTCCAGCACCCCGTCGATCAGGCGGTCACGCAGCTGGGCGAGCCGCCCTGCCTCGGTCTCCCGCTCCCGCTCCGCCAGGCTCAGCGCAACCGCCAGGCCGACCACGCCTGCGACGTTCTCGGTGCCGGCACGCCGCCCGCGCTCCTGCTCGCCGCCGTGGATGAGCGGTGCCAGCGGTGTGCCACGTTGCGCGTAGAGGGCTCCTACACCCTTGGGACCGTAGATCTTGTGTGCCGAGATGGTGAGAAGGTCAACCCCCAGACTCTCAACATTCAGGCTGAGCGCGCCAGCGGCCTGCACCGCGTCGGTGTGGAACAGGGCCCCGGCGGCATGAGCCAGCTTCCCGATCTCCGCGATGGGCTGCACCGTCCCAACCTCGTTGTTGGCGGTCATGATCGATACCAGGACCGTGTCCGAATCGAGCTGCCGCTCTAGCTCCGCGATGTCGACCCTGCCCTCGCAATCAACCGGCAGGTAGGTGACGCGGAACCCCTCCCGTTCGAGGGCCCGGCATGCCTCCAGCACGGCATCGTGCTCGATGCGGGAGGTGATGATGTGCCGTCCTCTGGACCGCGACGCGCGAGCAGCGCCGAGCAGCGCCAGATTGTCGCCCTCGGTGCCCCCGGAGGTGAACACGATCTCGGCGGGACGGCACCCCAGCACTGCGGCCACGGCCTCGCGCGCCCGCGCCAGCGCTTCCTTGGCCTGCAGGCCGGCCTCGTGAACGCTGGACGGATTGCCGAAAACCTCGGCAAAGAACGGCCACATCGCGTCGAGAACCTCAGGCCGTGCCGGAGTGGTGGCAGCGTGATCGAGGTAGACGGTTCTCACCGGGCCGCTCCTTCGGCCGCGCGATCGGCCGTGTGCGCCGGGTCGGCGCCGGAATCAATACGCACGTCGAGCCTGATGTTGAGCGCCTGGACCGAGTGCGTGAGGGCTCCAACCGAGATGAGATCGACTCCGCTCTCTGCGACGGACCGCACCGAATCGAGCGTGATTCCCCCGGATGCCTCGGTCAGCGCCCGCCCTCCCACCAGAGCGACTGCCCGGCGCAGTTCGTCCGGACCCATGTTGTCGAGCAGGATGATATCGGCCCCGCCGGCGAGCGCCTCGGCGATCTGGTCGAGTCGATCGACCTCGACCTCGATCTTCATGGTGTGGGGGATCGCACGCCGCAGCGACTGCAGCGCCTCCGGCAGAGACTCCCCGGCGACGGCCGCCAGGTGATTGTCCTTGACCAGCACCGCATCGCTCAGCGAGAAGCGATGATTGCGTCCCCCGCCACAGCGCACCGCGTACTTATCGAGGATCCGCAGCCCGGGCGCGGTCTTGCGAGTGTCGACGATGGCCGCTCCGGTGCCCTCGACGGCGGCGACGTACCGGGCCGTCATGGTGGCAATGCCGCTCATCCGCTGCACGAGGTTGAGCGCGGTGCGCTCGCCGGCCAGTACGGCTCGCGCCGGACCCGCGACCTCGGCGATGGCGCGCCCCGGGGACACGTGCTCCGCCTCGCTCACAAACGGCTCCAGCCGGCAATCCCCGTCAAGGGCGCGAAACACGGCATCGGCAATCGGGAGCCCGCAGGCAACCCCTCCTTCGACGGCGACGAACACGCCGCGGGCCGTCCGATCCGCCGGCACCAACCCTTCGCTCGTGACGTCGCCCCAGGGTAGATCCTCGTCGAGGGCGCGCCGAACGATACTGTCAACCTGCCGCGAACGAAGAGCGCCGAATCCAGCGCGGTCAGACACCGGCCGGCACCGGCGCCACGCCGCTCCGTTCCACGAGTCCGGCTCCACGGCAGGAGAGGACTATGCGACGCAGCAGGTAGGGATCGCTTCTGGGGTAGTCGGTTCGATAGTGGGCGCCGCGGCATTCTTCCCGCTGCAGCGCGGCCGCGACCACCAGCTCGCCGAGCAGGGCGAGATTGCCCGTCTCGTACCACTCGCGCGTGGCGGCCGGTTCTGCAATGGGGAGGGCGCGCAGCGCCGAGCGGGCGGCGAGCAGCGACTCGCGCGACCGGATCAGTCCGGCGTGGCGCCACATGATGTTCTCCAGCTCGTCCCGAGCGGTGCTCGACAACGAGGGGCGCCCGGCCGGCAACGAGGGCCCGGCAATCGGGAACATTTCCGCGTCAAGTGTGCCGTCGAGCTCGCCGGCCAGAATCGCGGCAACGGCACGCCGCGCGAACACCAGTCCCTCCAGTAGTGAGTTGCTGGCCAGACGGTTGGCGCCGTGCACACCGGTGCATGCCACCTCCCCGCAGGCCACGAGCCCGCGCAGCGTGGTCCGGCCGTATCCGTCGGTCCGGACACCGCCCATGATGTAGTGGGCGGCGGGGGCGACCGGAATCGGCTCCTTCACGGGATCGATGCCGTGATCCCGGCAGAACCGAACGATCGTGGGGAAGCGTCGCTCGATGCGCTCGGCCGGCAGGTGCGACATATCGAGATACACGTGGCCGACGCCGGTCGCTTCCATCTGTTGGTGGATAGCACGCGCCACGACATCACGCGGTGCAAGCTCTCGATCGGGGTGGTATGCGGCCATGAAGGCGACGCCCCACCGGTCGCGCAGGATACCGCCCTCGCCCCGCATCGCCTCCGATATAAGGAAGCTCGGCGCACCGGGGAGAACCAGCGCGGTGGGGTGGAACTGCACGAATTCCATGTCGATCAGATCCGCCCCGGCAAGATAGGCGATGGCCTGACCATCGCCGGTGGCGACGGCGGGATTGGTGGTACGCGCATAGAGCCGGCCGGCGCCGCCGGTGGCGAGGAGAACCGCGGAGGCGACGATTGACTGCCGGCCGGACGGTCCCAGGAGCTCGACGCCGTAGACCGAGTCCCCAGCCGTCAGAAGCCCTGTACAGAGGGTCTCCTCGAGGACGGTGACACCGGCGCCGCGAAGCGCCCCCGCCAGCGTCCGTTCGATGCCCATGCCGGTGGCATCACCGCCGGCGTGCAGCACGCGTGGCCGGCTGTGCGCCGCCTCGAGCGTCCCCGCCAGGGCATCTCCCTCTCGGTCGAAGGGAACGCCGCGGGACAGCAAATCCATAATGCAGTCGGGCGCCTCGCGCGTCAGGAGCGCAACCTGCTCCGGATCGCACATGCCGTCCCCCGCTGCCAGGGTGTCCCGCTGGTGCAGCTCGGGCGAGTCGTCCGGCGCCAGAGCAACCGCGATTCCGCCCTGCGCGTAGCGAGTGTTACTCTCCTCGAGTGCGCCCTTGGTCACCAGGACCACGCGGCAGCGCGGCGCGGCCAGAAGGGCTGCATACAGTCCGGCGATCCCGCTCCCGACCACCACGAGGTCATACCGGCTCGCGACGCGCCCCGGGATCGGGCCGTGGCCGATCTCGGTTTCTATCGAACCCATCGGTGGTGCCCTCCTCAGGCGCCGACATCCAGCATGCGCTGGAGGGCGAGGCGAGCCCAGTGGCGGGTGCGGTCGTCGACGGTGATGCGGTTGACGACCCGGCCCGCGACGAGGTTCTCGAGCGCCCAGCAGAGGTAGGCGGGATGGATGCGGTACATGGTCGAGCACGGGCAGACGACGGGGTCGAGACAGAAGATTGTCTTGTCAGGGTGCTCGGCCTGGAGCCGCCGTACCAGGTTGATCTCCGTTCCGACTGCCCACGTCGTGCCCGCCGGGGCGCTCTCGATGGCCCGGATGATGACCTCGGTTGAGCCATCCAGATCGGCTGCCGCGACGACTTCACGCCGGCATTCCGGATGGACGATCACGTTCACGCCGGGGAAGCGGCTCCGCGCCTCGGCAATCTGCTCGACGGTGAATCGTTCGTGGACCGAGCAGAAGCCCTTCCACAACACCATTGTGCTGCGCTCGAGATCCTCGACTTCGTTGCCGCCGAGCTCGAGGCGCGGGTTCCAGACCGCCATCCGCTCGATACCCAGCCGGTAGCCGGTGTTCCGGCCCAGGTGCTCGTCGGGGAAGAAGAGAACGCGATCGCCCCGCTCCAGCGCCCAGCGCACGAGTGCCGGAGCATTGGAGGATGTACAGACGATCCCGCCACGCTCGCCGCAGAAGGCCTTGAGGTCGGCCGAGGAGTTCATGTAGGTCACCGGAATGATGCGACCGGAGGTGACGGCGGCCAGCTGTTCCCAGCAGCTCTCGACGTCCTCCAGGTTTGCCATGTCGGCCATGGAGCAACCGGCGGCGAGGTTCGGCAGGATAACCTGCTGCTGCGGCGCGCTCAACAGATCCGCGCTTTCCGCCATGAAGTGAACGCCGCAGAAGACGATGAAGTCGGCATCGGTGCGCGCCGCCGCGAGCTGCGACAGCTTGAAGGAGTCGCCGCGGAAGTCGGCGAATCTCACAATCTCGTCGCGCTGGTAGTGATGTCCCAGTATGACCAGGCGGCTACCGAGCTCGGTGCGGGCCGCCCGGATGCGCATGTCCAGCTCATCGGGGGAGAGAAGCCGGTATTCGGGCGGCAGCGGCTCCTGCCTCCCCATCGCGGCGTTCCGCGGCGGTGTGACGCTCGCGCTGGCCCCCGGGCCGTAGCTGCGTGGTGAGACGGTGCCCAGAGCCGCCAGGGAAGTGAACGTCGACACCGGGTCGCTCGCGATTGTCGTGCTCGTGGAGGAGGTCTCCGCCGTCATCTCTCGTCCTTCAGGTTCTGGTAGTGGGGTATGTCTGGTGGCAGCGAGGTGGCTGCCCGCTGTCTCGTCGTCGGGGCGGCGAGGCGCGAGCCGGCCGCTCGCGCCGGAATGCGCTTGATCTGTCATCAACGGAACTCGAAGTCGAGGTGCGAGAAGCGATAGAGGCGTGCCGGGCGCCTGGTTCCCTGGCGCGTGCACCTGCCCGTGTCCTCCACTACGCCTGCTTCCAGCACTTTTCGACGGAAATTGCGCTTGTCGAGCGCCTCACTCAGGACGTGCTCGTAAGCGCGCTGCAGCTGGGTCAACGTGAACTCAGGCGGCAGGAGCTGGAAGGCGACCGACGAGTACAGGATCTTGTTCCGGAGCCGCCAGAGCGCGTACTGCACGATCTCGGCGTGGTCGAAGGCGAGCGGCGGCAGGTGGTTGACCGGCATCCAGCGCACGTTCTCGTCGTCTACCGCGAGCTCGCGGCCGATCGGCACCAGCCCGAAGTACGCCACGGAGATCACGCGTCCGCGTGGGTCGCGGCCCGGTACGGTGAGCGCGCCGTCGACGTACTGGGGCGGCCGGTCGAACGTCTTGAGCTGCTCCACCCAGATGTCGCCGAGGCCCAGGCTCGCCAGCTCGGCAAGCATGGTGTCTTTGAGCTGCTCGCGCGGGGGATTGATGGCTCCCGGCAACGCCCACACACCCTCGAACGGGGGCCAGGTACGCTTGCGAAGCAGCACGTGCAGGCGATCGGCGATGAGCGTGAAGAGAACCGGATCGACGCTCAAACGGAGCGAAACGTCGGTGGGATCGATGGCCTCGGCCTGGGGCCGCATGTTGAGTGTCATATGCACACTCATAATAAGTGTCGGAATGACCCTTGTCAAGACCCGCAGGGAGCTGGCAGGGAGCCGGTGGCTATGGGAGCGGCAGGAGCGTGGAGTGCCGCTGAGCCGCCCGGCTGCCGGACGCTACGCGTACCCCAGCACGGCGAGGATAGTCTTGGCGTCGGCGATCTCTCCACCGATCCGGCGGCGCGCCTCCTGGACCGATAGCGTGACGACTTCGATCTGGTCGGTCGATTCGGTCGGCGTGCCGGGGACGAGCTGCGTCGCGCGGTAGAGGTGCATGAGCTCGGTTGTGAATCCGGGCGAGGTGTAGAACGACCCCAGGCGCGCCATCGCACCCACCCGGTAGCCGGTCTCTTCTACCATCTCGCGGCGGACCGCGTCTTCGGGTCCCTCACCGTCGTCGATACCGCCAGCCGGAATTTCCAGCAGGACGCGCTCCGCGGCCTTGCGGTACTGGCGGACAAAGACGATGCGGCCGTCGTCGAGCACCGGAAGAATGGCGACGACCTCGGCGTGCGCGACGATCTCCCGCTCGGTCGTCCGCCCGTCAGGCAGGCGCACCGTCTCCTTGCGCACTGTAATCAAGCTGCCGTCGAACGCCACTTCCGACGCTGTCGTCTCTTCCGGCTCTATTTCAGACACGACTCCCTCCTCGAGCGCTGTTCGGCACGGCGGCCCGGGTCGCACCCCGTTGCCACGTGTCTCAACCTTCCTGAAGCACGTCAGCCGCTGTTGCGTTCTGACTGTCTCTCTCGTTGGTACATGGCGAACGATTCTATCCTCGAGTGACACCGGGTTGGATGCATTGCACGGGGCACGCATTTTCGTCCACCGAATAACGCCCAGTGAACGCTCACTTAACGCGGCGCCAACACCCGGGTGTATATCTTTGAGATAGCGGCTCCTAGGTTGCGTGGGAGGCAAACATGGGCACGTACATCCTTCGACGGTGCATCCAGGCCGTATTCATCATGTTCGGCCTGTCGGTGGTGTTCTTCCTGATCCTGCACCTCACCCCGGGGGGGCCTTGCGCGGCATTCGACGGTCCGACGCAGGCAGCGCAGGCGAAGCTTCAACAGTGCATCCGCCGCTTGGGGGTGGATCGGCCGCTCATCGTGCAGTACACCAATCTGATGGGCCAGTACTTGCACGGCAACCTCGGGACCTCCAACAGCGGTGACAGCGTCGTGAGTATCTTCGCCCAGAAGCTCCCGGCGACGTTGCTGTTGATGGGCAGCTCCTACCTGCTGCAGCAGATGATTGCCCTACCGCTGGGCGTCTTCGCGGCGTTGAAGCAGTACAGCTTCTTCGATCAGGTGTTCACTTTCCTGAGTTACGTCGGCCTTTCAATGCCGACGTTCTGGCTGGGGATCATGCTGATTTTCTTCTTCTCGGTGCAGTTGAACGTCTTCCCCGCCGGCCACATTCAATCCGCCACGATGCCTCTCTTCTGGTCTCATGATTGGTTTGTCCTGCTGGGGCAGAATCCCGGGTTGGTGCTGGGGGATCTGATCAAGCACCTGGCACTGCCGTGCTTCGTCTTGATGATCACGGGAGTCGCGGTCGATAGCCGCTACATGCGGGCCTCGATGCTCGAAGTCATCAGGCAGGACTACATCCGTACCGCGCGGGCGAAGGGGCTGTCGCGCCGGGTCGTCATTTTCAAGCACGCCTTTCGCAACGCGCTGCTGCCCATCATCACCAACATCGGTCTGTACCTTCCGGCCCTGATCGGTGGAGCAATCATCACCGAAACGATCTTTAGCTGGGGTGGATTGGGCTATTACTTCTTCACGGCGATCGTCAACAACGATTACCCGGTGGTCCAGGGGCTCTCCATGCTCTCCGCGCTCGCCGTCCTGGCCGGTAATCTCCTGGCCGACATAACGTACGCCTGGGTCGATCCCCGGATTCGTTACGACTAGGTCGGCACAGACCGGGTATCGGCGAGACATGAAATCAACCAGTAAGAGAGGCGACAGATGATCGATCCGACTCAAGAGGAAACAGCGGGTCTGAGCGCAGAGGTCGTCACGCCCGTTGGCGGTCCCTCCGAAGCAGCGCAACGGATGCTCCAGGACACCGAGGTACCGATCGTTCAGCTCGGGCAGTGGGCGCTTGTCTGGCGCAGGTTCAAGCGTCACCACCTTGCGTTGGCGGGAGCGATCACGTTGGGGTTGCTGGCGCTGATGGGGATCTTTGCCCCATTGGTTTCTCCGGAGAGCTTTTTTGGAAACTGGAACTTCGTTGCAGGACCGGTGCCTCCGAGGTGGACCCTCCCATGGAACACTGACTGGAGATACATCATGGGAGCGGACATTCAGGGCCACTCCCTGCTCATGTGGATTGCCTATGGAGCGCGCGTGTCGCTCTCGGTCGGCCTCCTGTCGTCGCTGCTGACAATGGTTATCGCGATCATCGTCGGGGCGACTGCCGGATACTACGGTGGGTGGGTCGACGCGGTGATGATGAGAATCTCGGACATCTTCCTCACCTTGCCCTTCCTGCCGTTGCTGATTCTCCTGGCGGATTACGCCGCTGGCGGCAACTGGGTGACCATCGTATTTCTGTTCGGGGTCCTGAGCTGGCCGGGCGCAGCCCGGTTAGTCCGCAGCTACTACCTGACCTTCCGCGTTCAGGAATTCACCGAGGCCGCCCGGGCGGTCGGCGTGAGCGATACCCGGATCATCTACCGGCATATCCTGCCGAACGCGCTGAGTCCGTTGATCGTGGCCGCGACGCTGAATGTGGCCGGGTTCATCATCGCCGAAGCCGCTATCGACTTTCTGGGAGTCGGGATTCGGCAACCGGCGGTAAGCTGGGGCGTCGCCCTCTCCAACTCGCAGAACTACATCCTTCAAGGCATCTGGTGGTGGACCTTCTTCCCCGGATTGTTCCTCCTGATCACCGTACTGTCTTTCAACTTTCTCGGCGATGGGCTCCGGGATGCGCTTGACGTTCGTTCGAGGGCGCACTAATCGGATTATCTATCCTCCGTGCTCGACCGAACGGTGCCGAATAGCCGGGCGACCGGCCAGCTTCCCGTCGCACAGGAGACTGCATCGCGGGAGGAGGCTGCGCGACCATTGCAGGCCCTCGCGCCCTGAGCCGCCCGGCTTCATCTGCCGGCTGTGAACAGGAGTCTCGCCGAGTGCCGGTTGGGTGATTAGAATCTATCCTGTCATGCGCCGCATCCTGGCCTTCGTCCCCATGCTGGCCCTTCTCGTCGCTTCGGGAGTCATCGTCCTCGCGGTGCGCGCTCCCCGGACCTGGGCCGACCACTGGACTGCGCCGGCCCTTGTCACGTCGGGAGCCGGTCAGGATGAATATGGAGCGGTTCCCCTTCCGACCGGCAAATGGGACCTGCTCTGGCGTGATGTGGCCAGGAGCGAGATCGTCTACACTCACGGGCCGTCAGGGCGCACGTTTGGGGTCGACGGGGGTGACGTACTGCAACCTGATCTTGCGCGTGTGAGCGGCGGGGAATTTGGCGTGTGGGTCCACAACTACAACGGATCGACCGCTCTGGACGCAGCCATGTTTGCCGGTGGTCGACTAACCCGGGCGGTCCGACTTGTCGACACGCGAAGCGTCATCGAGCACCCACGCGTGATCGCCGGTCCGCGCGGATACGCCTTCGTCCTGTTCGAGTGGCAGCGACCCAACTACGATCTGTTTCTTGCCCGCGTTTCGCTGGTGACCGCACGGATCGTTCGCATGGTCCGGTTGACCAACGCCGAGTACTACAGCTTTTATCCCAAGGCGACGGTGGACGGTAGCGGCCACATTGTGACGCTCCATCTAGAGAGCTGCTGCAGGCAAAAGAACTGGAACATCCAGCTGAGCCGGTTTGATTCTGACGGCCGGAGGCTGGGCAGTCCAACGCTCATCGCCCGAATCCAGCAAAACGGCGGCGCGGGACAGTGGGGCGAGGATCTCCAGACCGATGCCGCGGGCAATGTCTGGGGCGCCGTTACCGGAGACCAGGGCATCTTTCTCTTCGAGGTGTCCGCCTCGGGCCGGATGCTGGTGCGCCCCCGATTGATCGATGCCCTTGGTGGCCAGCCCGCGTCCCTGGCGCTGGCGCTGGGGCGGTCGGCGCGATACATCTTCTGGGAGCAGACGGCCCTTGACGGAAGCTGGTTGGTGGCGGCGAGCTTTGACCAACAGGGAAGGATCGCGAGGTCGGAGCGCGCAGTCTACGAGGGCGGCTTCCAGGCCAATCCACACGCCACCGGTCTTGGCGCAGCTGCGGAAGCCTTGTGGCAGAACACGATCGTGGGGGTTGAAACCGACTTCCAGATGAGCCAGTATCGGGCCCAGGTCAAACCAAATCTTGCCCAACGTCTTGGACTGGGCGTCGGCAACGTGTGGGAGGACTCCGGTGTGCTGGTAGGTGGTACCATTGCCATCGCTACGATTACCGTCGCCGCCAACGTACTGGACGTCTTCGTCATTATCGCGGCCGGTATCCTCTTTATCACGCTGTTCCGGCGCCTCAGGGCCAGGTGGATTCTGTGCGCGACCCTCCTGACCGGGCTCCTCTTCCTCTTGTTCGTCAATCCCGGAGGGCCGCTGTTCTTCCTGACGACCCTGCCGGTATGCGGACTTCCCATCCTGCCCTATGGAGTTCTCGCAGCGCTGGCCGCGTTCAGTCTGATCGTCTGGGCGAGCTCGACCATTCTGAATCACATCGACGACGTGTACCGGGTCGGCGTCATGGCGTGTATCGGCGTGTTCTTCTTTGCCTTCGTCGAGGCGGTCACCCTGATCGAGGGTCAGATCGCCTCACTTGGCTGACGCCGTTGGGCCATGGGGTGGAGTGTGTCAGTGTGTCGGGATCGTCAGCGTTGAGGTGATGGTATTGTAGCCGGCTCGCAGCTCGGGAGAGATCGGCGGGTGCGCAACAACGATTCTGACGTCGAACAACCGGTGGTTTCCCTCGACGAACGTGTTGATCTCTGAGAGCCCCTTGCTGATAGTGTGCTTCACCTGCATCGCCGGCTGGCCGGAAACCTTCACGTGAAAGTACTGGTAGCTGCCGGGTCCCAGATTAGGATCGACCCGGACCTTCCCATTGGGGAAG
>DATGJB010000027.1:0-19534 GCA_035295425.1 Chloroflexota bacterium
GAGGGGGCCGACATCGAGCTCGGACTCAGGCTGGCCGGCACGCTCACCTTCTACTGGATGTTTCGGGGGGAGACCACCGAGGGGTTGGAATGGGTCGAGGCGTTGCTGGCTGGAGGATCTGCCGCAGGCAGGTATCCAGCGACACCCGCCGTGCGGGCAAAGGCGCTGTATGGTGCCTGCGAGCTCGCCTGGTTGTCGGGCCGAACGGTTCTGGCCCGAGAGAGAGCGGAAGCGAGCGAAGCGCTCTGGCGGAGCCTGGGAGAGAAGCGATGGCTTGCCTACACTCTGCAGTCCTTGCCTATGGCAGTGGACAACCCGAGCGCGACGGAATCGGTCGCGGAGAGCCTGCGCCTCTTCGAAGAGATCGGCGATGCCTGGGGTGCGGCTCTCGCGCTGGCAACGCCCGACTACTTCGCCCTGATGACGGACGCGGACTCCGCGGCCCCCGGGGAGTCACGCCTTCAGGAGGCGTTGGCTCGGGCGCGGGTCGTGAGAGACGACTGGATCACGGCGCAAGTCCTCAACATGCTGGGCGACCTGGCGCGCAGCCGGGGAGACACCGCCGCCGCTGGCGCACGATACGAGGAAGCGCTGGATCTACTTCGCCGGCAAGGACTGACGGGAACAGTGCCCAGCTTGCTCCATAACCTCGGGTATGTAGACCTGCGGCAGGGAGATGTCAGGCGTGCCTTATCGCGGTTTCGTGAGAGCCTGGCGCTCTTTCGCGACCAGGGTGACCAGCGGGGTATGGCCGACTGTTTCGACGGTCTGGCCTGTGCCCTTGCAACCATGAAGCTGCCGGCGCAGGCGGCCGAGCTGTTTGGCGCGGCAGAGGCGCTTCGCGCCCTGAGCGGCAGTGCGGTGTGGCCGGGGAACGCAGGGGACCGCGAGCGCGGCCTCTCACTCATCCGCGCCGAGCTGGACGCGGCAAGGCTCGAGGCAGCGTGGGCGGCGGGCAGAGCCCGGCCCACCGGCGAGACGGTGGCCGGGATACTGGTCAGGGGTTCGCAGGTGCTTCCGGGCGGCGGAACCGGCCCGGATCTCACACCACGCGAGCGAGAGGTGGCGACAATGGTGGCACAGGGCCTCACGAATCGCCAGATCGGCGCCCAGCTCTTCATCACGGAGGGAACGGCTCGCCTGCACGTCAAGCACATCCTCCACAAGCTCGGCTACACCTCCCGTGCCCAGATCGCCGCCTGGGTTGCAAGCCAGACAACGGTGACAGACCCCGCAAGGCACTAAAAGCGTCTAAGAAGGGTCACGCACGAGCCAATCGCTTGCGCATAAGGCGGGTCATGGTGGCGTGGATCATGGCCTCACTCGTCTCGCAGAGCAACTCGTACTCCTTGGCCAGTCGTCGGCTCTGCCCGAACCAACTGACGGTGTGTTCGGCCTCCTACCGTCTGCGAAGAATCCATCGGAACTCCTTCTTCGCTGGCGGGAAGCGGATCCACTCAAGGTGGCCCATGGTCGGATCATCGGCACTCGGTACGATGGTCCATTTTCCGCGCGACCGTGGTTGATGGCGCACGATCTCCACTGCCCACCTCACGTGTTCCTCGATCCAGGCCCTGGCCCCACCGGTAGAACCTTGGTCCGCTGGCAGCCGGAGCGGACGACGGAGAAGATGCTGTCCATGATGAGACGCATCGGCCATGTGCGAGGGCGACCATCGGGTTTAACGGGTGGGAGGACTGGCTCCAGGATCATCCATTCGGTGTCAGACAGGTCGGTAAGATTGAGGCGGGGAGGCGAGGACAGACGAGGCTCCGCAGAGGTGGTATTCCCAGAATCTCACCTCGTCATCCCCTTCTCAGCCGCGTGAGGAAGGAGAGCGACGCCATGACACAGCAAGACGGTACCCCCTCAGTTCAGTCGTACATCGCCCTGGAGCGCGCAAAACGACGACTGGAGAAACGACATGGCCGACAGCCAACAGCTGAGGAGCTTGCAGATGAAACGGCACTGTCCGTTCCTGAGGTCCGTCAGCTGGTCGAGGCTGCACAGGGGACCATCACGTTCCGTCCCATAGGGCGCCCGGATTCGGCCTGAGCGAACCATACCGATCTCGCCTCTTCAGACCGCTTAGAGGGAAAGCAAGTGAAAGAGGCCCACACCATGTGCGGGCCTCTTTCCTGCTCTGGATTCGCGGGGGCTAATTGTTCCAGTACTGGACGGAGAAGTTGCTCACGTGGAGCTCGGCCCCCTGGCCCCACAGGCGGTCCTGTGGCAGGCTCTGATTGTCCACGAAATCCGCGTCCGACGGCGCCGCGTCGTCCGGGTGTGGACCGGTGGCCGGGTTGTAGTAGTTTGGCGGCCCCGCGGGATTGTTCAATCGCACCAGCCCCTTGCCTTTCGGGCCATAGCCATCGAGCAGGGTGAAGGTGCCCATGCCGCAGTCGATCTGGTTGGGTGAGAAGTTGGTGTCCTGCCCGCCGTGATCGATGAGGATCATGCTGCTGGGTGGCCGGTGCCCGATAGTGACGGGAACGCGCCACTTCTCGACCCCGTTGACCAGCCAGCGAGCTGTGCCGTGCTCCTTGTCGTACGCGAAAGCGACGGTATCGACCTTATTCGGCGACCGCTTCGCGATGCGAACCACCGATGAATACGCCGCGTACTCACCGTAGGCGCCGCCGAGCGAATGGCGCTGGAACGGCAGATGCTCGTAGAAGGCGTAGATGTACTCGTTGGTCAGCCAGGTGTCGAACACGTTGAAGGTGTCGAAGTCGATATTCGGCAGCGCGATCGCGGCCAGCCTCAGATCGTCGTTGGGGTTGGTCACGTACTGGTGGAACGGATTGTTCTCGGTGCCGAATGTCTCGCCGGAGACGGTGGCCTGGCAGACGAGCTCGCCATGCGCCGGCGCGTCGAAGCCGGGGAAGCCATGGCTCGAGAATTGATTGGCATAGACGAGCCACTTCACATGGTCAAATGTACCCGGCAGTTGGGAGTCCTGGGGGACGGTGAGGGTAAATGCCGGCTTGCCTGTATGCGGGTTGACCCCTTTGGAGTCGACAGTGAGACCGTCGGGGCCGGTCGACGTGATGCCGTCGTTGCCCACGAACGGCCCGGCTGCAAAGTAGGCCCAGTTGACTGCTGGATCACCGAAGTTTCCGACAGTGAAGCCGTTCTGGAAGTTGTCGCTGAACAGAGTCGTTGTGGCCGACGCGCGGCCACTGGGAACAACCCCCACGCTGATCAGGACGCACACGATGGCGAAACCAGTCAGAAGCCTGATCTTCAAATCTTCTCTCCCTTGTTTGTGAACAGGGTCACGCCCGGCGCCGCTCTACGGCCGACCGGTAAAAGACAATACCCGGCACTCTTCCCTCCTTTTCCGCAGATGATGTCACTCTAGAGGAAGATTCACTCCATGTCAAGAGGGTTGACACTTTCTATGAGTGTAAGTTTGCATGAATCGTTTGAAAATATTTGCCTCAGGATTTTTGTATGTTTTGCAAAATTGAGGCTAATACGTTTTTGCAAACTTACAGGGCGACTTGCCAACGAAGGGGCCGTGGCCCCCGCGCTCGAAGGGGCCGTATATAGTACCGCCGCCCATCCTCATCCACCCTGATGTAGTGTTCTCCTGGATCGGAAGCAACCAGCTGATTGATCTGGAACTCCTCGCTTTGTCGGAAAACGAGAATGTAGTCACGCCTGCCGGAGAAGAGCCTCTCGTCCATACGCGGACTGTCCGTCTTCTCCCAGATCACTGTCGCGACGAAGTTCTCCCGCCCGAACGGTTCGTCCGTTACTGCCCTCAGATACGCCTGCTCACTGTCATCGCAGTGCACCCACACCGAACCGTTGGGAGAAAGCAGTGTCTTGATCTCCGCGAGACGGTCGCGCATCATCGTCAACCAGACAGAGTGCTCGAGCTCGTCGTCATAGTGCAGGAAGGATTGCTGCCTGTTGAACGGAGGGTCGAGGTGTGCCAGCTTGACTTTCCCCACGTACTGGTCCGCGAACTCAGGCAGTTCGATCAGGCTCGTCAGGGCGTTGAGTGCGTCACCCCGGATCAGCAGATTGTGTTGAGCGCGCTTTTGGTCAGACGCAACCTTTCCGACAGCGCACGCATCAAGCTCAAGCAGCTCTATCCATCACATCAGACGTGAAGATCCGGCAGGGCGCTCCTGCCCGATCCCGGGTCTCAGAGATATCCCCTGGCGCCGAGCAGAAATATCCCCTTTGGGGGATGGCGTCCCCGCCGGAGCCGCGTACTCTGGACGCTGTCAGTAGCTCAGTCGAACAAGGAGGACACCATCATGACGACCGAGACTGCCCAGCCCCAGACTCGGAGCCTGGATGCGCCGGACGAGAGCTTTCCGGTGGGAAACGTGGCCCGGGTGGATACCGTCCGCCTGGGCGAGACAACTGTGAACCGAGCCACCATGCAGCCGGGATTTCGCTGGACGGAGCACGTCCGCCCTGCCGTCGGCACCGATCTCTGCCAGGTCCGGCACATCGGGTATGTGGTTTCCGGCCGCTGCGCCATCCGCATGGCCGACGGTACGGAACGGGAAGTGGCGTCGGGTGACGTCTTCGACATCCCGCCGGGCCACGACATGTGGGTGGTTGGCGGCGAGCCGTACGTTTCCGTCGACTTCAGCCTCACGGAGCGAGCTTCGATCCCGTTGAGGTAGACCATCGCGGCGCTCGGGCCCGATGCCCGAGCGCTGCACTCTCTGTCAATGCATTGGAGGATGACGTGGATACCGCAACACTTCGGCATAGCTCCCAGGCCTATGTGCTTCTACCGGACGAGGGCGAGACCATCGCTGCCCTGGGACTCCGAATTCTGGCCACGGACCGCGATACCGGCGGCGCGCTCACCGCGGGGATCTGCACCAACCCGGGACCTGGCGGCCCGCCCCTACACAGCCACGCGGCCGTCGACGAGCTCTACTACGTGCTCGCGGGGCGCTACCGCTTCAAGATCCGCGGTGACGAGATCGAGGGCGGCCCGGGCACGTTCGCCTGTGTTCCTCGCGGCATCAGCCATACCTTTGCCAGCGTCGGCCCGGGCGAGGGAAAACTGCTCGCGATCACTCTGCCGGGGACCGAGAACTTCCTGCGCGAGATGGCCCATCTGCAGGAGCAGGGCACGGACCAGCGGAAGATGGTTGACCACTTCAGGCGCCATGAAGCAAGCCTCGACGGTCCTCCGTTGGTGTAGCTCCTGACCGGATCACCGTCGGCGATGAGGGATTTCGCGATGGAGCGCGCAACGGGTGGGGCAAAGGCAGACCCGGAACGGCTCGAACCACTGCCTTAACCATCGGGCCAACTCGTGAGACCGTGCTCCGCAAAGCGTTTGAGACTGCGGCCCCCGGACTGGAATAATGTCGCCGCTATGAGCTCACGCACAGAGTCGCCAACGCTACGCTTTGATGCCACGCTGGACGCTGTCGACGAGTGGACCATTTTGCGGCTGCCCGCCGAGGTGAGCAAGCAATTGCCGTCGCGGGGGCAGGTGGCCGTACGAGGGACGATCAACGGCCATGAGTTCCAGACGGTGGTGGAACCGGACGGCTCGTTCGGTCACTGGATTCGCATTGATGGAGACGTGCAGCAGGCTGCCGCGGCGCGCGCGGGTGACCCTGTATCGCTCGCTATTGAGCTTCGCGACGACTGGCCCGAGCCGAACGTGCCTGATGATCTCGCCGAAGCTCTGGCCGGAGCCCCGCCCGGGATCCGGGACATGTGGAACGAGATCACGCCGATGGCGCGGTGGGAATGGGTCCGCTGGGTCAATGCAACCAGAAGCCTGGACACGCGTCGGCGTCGGGTCGAGGTCACCATCTCGAAAATGCAGAACGGGAAGCGACGGCCCTGCTGTTTCAATCTCGCCTCGTGCACCGATCCGAATCTCTCGAAGAACGGCAAGCTCATCGAGCCGGTGTGACGCGTCGCGCCGTCCCTGGCCGGGGAGAGGGCCGCCCTCGATCGCTCCGCGGTAGCCCATGTCCGCGGGCAAAGCGGCACCCCGGCTAACCGGGTCCGGGCCGGTTGGCCCCCCGGTGGACGGGTCCTGTGCCTCTGGACCCTGACGTCTTCTGCTGGTTACATAGCGGCAACGTCAATCGTCACAGAGGAGGATGCAGCACATGCTTGTCGTAGGTCTCGTGGTGGTCGCGGTGGCGCTGGTGCTCATGGGGTGGGTCGTCGGCCATTTCAGCCCGTCGCGCAAGGCATAGTCTCATGGCCGCGCCGGGGGAGATCCCGGCGCGGCCTCTGCTCGACGTCGGATCGCGTTCGCGCCTGTGCCGGTGTTGAAGGCAACGGTAACTGACCGCGGACTTCGCATTCGATGCAACTTCGATCGCTCACTCAGTATTTCGATACCATATCGCGATACGGCGTGAGTGTTGACTGTGAAATCGGGGGAGTTCAGTCGGGCGCGACCTGTCCGGCACGCAGCACGTCGGTCGCGATGACTGTTGCAGGTTTTGTCCTCGCAGCAGTGGTGGTCGGTAGAATCGAGCGGAATGCGTGCAAACCATCGGTCATTCGCTGTATACTGCGGTAATTGACCGCTCGTTCCAGAACGGGATGGGTGGCGCGGAAGGAGAGGCCGGCGAGGAAGAAGATTCTCTTCCTCGCCGGGTTCGCGCAGGGCTCGCGACTCGGGCGCTGCGCGGTGTGAGAGCCACACCGCCCTCCGGCGAACGGGCATGCCTCACAGCCGGTTTTCCTGTCGATCGCGCCGGCCGCGGTTGTCGCAGCCGCGGGCGAACAGGTACTGATAGGAGAGCGCGGCCCTCGCACGCGGGGCGGTGGGCTCAAATCTCTCTGGCGGTAGGCACATGAGTGAGGGGTTCTACTCAAGCGATGAGGAGCGCGCGCGAGCGCTCCGCTACAGCCGAACCAGGCAGTGGCTGGCCCTGGCGGATATGCTGCTGGGCTTGCTGGCCATGCTCGTCGCTCTGATGAGCGGTCTGTCAGCTGGGCTTCGCGACAGGGTGGATCGGGTCGTGCCACGCCGGTTCGCAGGCATCATGCCGTTCGCGGCGAGCGGCATAGCGCTCAGCTCGCTCCTGTCCCTGCCCATGTCGTTCTACGAGGGGTACATCGTCGAGCATCGCTACGGCCTCTCGAATCAGACATTCCGCGCCTGGATCGTCGACTGGATGAAAGGGCTGGGCGTGGGAGTCGCACTCGGCGCGCCGTTGCTCCAGGGCGCACACTGGGTGATGCGGCGTTACCCGCGGCACTGGTGGGCGGTTCTCTCCGGGCTGGTCGTGCCGTTCTCGGTGTTGCTGGCGAACCTCGGGCCGGTTCTCCTCATGCCGCTCTTCAACAAGTTTGAGCCGCTCAAGGACCGGGATCTCGAAAAGCGGATTAGGGATCTCGCCGCGGACCAGGGAGTGACCGTGTCCAGCGTTATGCAGATGGACATGAGCAAGCAAACCAAGAAGGCCAACGCATTCTTTACCGGCGTCGGGAACACGAAACGTATCGTGCTGGGAGATACGATGCTGAATGAGTTCACGCCCGACGAGGTCGAGGTCGTGCTCGCGCATGAGCTGGGTCATCAGGTCCACCGCGACCTATGGAAACTGATCTCATTTCAGGTCCCGCTTACCCTGGGCACGTTTTACGCGATGCACTGTCTCGCGCCCCCCGCCATCCGTCGATTCGGGCAGCGGTGGGGGCTCGATACCGGCGCGGGCGTGCTTGATCCGGCGGCCCTGCCGCTGCTCGGTCTCGTCGGGAGCGCGGTCGGTCTGGCGCTCGGACCGGCCGTGAATGCCGTTGTGCGGCGCTGGATCGAGCACCCGGCTGACACGTACGCCCTCGAGCTCACCGGAAAGACGGGGCCGTTCATCGGCGCGATGGAGAAGCTGGGAAGAATGAGCCTCTCCGACCCCAATCCGCCGCGGATTATCAAGTGGCTATTCCACGACCATCCGACACTGCAGGAGCGGATCGACTATGCGAAGTCGTTCGCCGCGGGCCGGGAAGGCGCGTGACGAGTACCGAGCCGGCTACCGGCTCGGTCCATTTCTTGCTCCTGACATTTCTACTTCCCGGGTGCAGACCGGGCACAGGAGGTCTCGATGACGGCAGGGTTCCAGGGAGCGATGGTGCAGCGCTGTGAGGTCGACGGGAGACCGTCACTGCGGCTGCAGGTTTCGGTAGATCTGGTCAAGCTCGCGGTGACGGGCGGGGTCACGTGCCTGCTCGCCTTTCTCACGCGTCGGAGACGCGCGGCGGCGCTCTGACGATCCGCGCCGGCGCGCTCACGAACTCACGCTTCGGAGGAGTGGCTACCGGCCGGTCGGCGTGGGAGCGATCAGGAAGATCCACAGGTCCCACAGGATGTGGCTGACAAGAACCGGACTGAGCCGCCCTCGCAGCGCGTACTCGCCGCCCCAGTAAGCGCCCGCGACCGACGCGGCTCCGGTCAGCGTCGGGTTGCCGGTTACCAGGTGCGTCCCACCGTAGGCAGCCGCGCCTGCAATCGTGCCTCGCAGCCGTCCCCAGCGGGCGATTGCCGCATGCTGTACCAGCCCGCGCCAGAAGAGCTCCTCGCCCGGCCCGATGATGCCGACCAGGAGCGCAGCGATCAGCGGCCGCGGCGCCAGCGTGCGATAGCGGTACACGTTCTGGATGTCCTGCTCGCCGTGCGGCATCACGCGGCGTGCCGCGCGGTCGCCGACCTGGAAGATCGCGTAGAGCCCGGCGGCGGAGAGAGCACCGGCGGCGAGATCTTGCCTGGCGGGCAGCTCCTGCCTGAGCTCCGGCCGCGAGCGCAGGGCGTAGAGGCCGAGCGCGCCGGTCGCGAAAGTCATTCGCGCCCAGAAGCTGCCGGGCCGTCCGCGGAAGACGAACGCCCAGAGGGGAATCGCTGCCGCCAGCCCGATGAGGGCGCGCCGCATCAATGAATATACCGCGCCAGGATGAGTCCAATCACCAGGCACAGTCCGAAGTACATATGGAGGCGTGCCGTCTTGAGATCGATCATCGAGAGGGCACGAACCTGGCCTGAGGCGCCCAGCTCGGACGCGCGCACTGCGGCGACAAAGATCGGCAGGCTGAGGAGAACCAGCAGGCTCGATACCGGAAGCAGGTGTGCGATCGCTGCGACGCCGGTTACCAGATACGCGCCGGTGATCAGACTGATATAGAGGTAGTGGGCGTAGCGCGCCCCGACGTGCGCCGACAGCGTGGCAATATTTGCGCGAGCGTCCTCGCTGATGTCGCGCCACTCATTGGAATGGAGAATCGCCGCCACCAGCAGGCCGATCGGAATCGAGGCGACGAGTGCATCGTTGGAGTAGCGCCCCGTGATCGCGAAGTAGCTGCCCACCACTTCCAGCGGGCCCATCAGCAGGAAGACGAGTGGCACACCAAGAGCATGGAACTTGTACTGGAACGGGGGGCCGGTGTACGAGTAGCCGGCAGCCAGTCCGACGATACCGAAGGCGAGCATCCAGGGGCCGCGCTCGCCGATGAGGACGAGGCCGATCAAGGCGACGAGTCCGAAGGCGCCGAAGGCCAGGGCAAACGCCTCGCGCTCGCGCACGATCCCCTTGAGTAACGCGTGCGAGGCACGCGGCGAGGTAATCTTGTCGATGCCGCGTCGGACGTCATAGATCTCGTTGATGATGTTGGTCCCGGCCTGCAAGCCCACGGCGCCGACCAGCACGAGCAGGAAGAGCCAGGGGGCGAAGTGGTGGGTGTACCAGGCAATCGCACCCGCCGCCGAGACCGGAACGATCGACGCCGTCCAGCTGAACGGGCGAAGGATCTCGTACCACGCCTCGGCACGGCGCCAGAAGCGGCGGGTCAGTCGGGAACGTGCCGGGGCGCCGGCGGCCGTTGAGGCGCTCTCGGCGCCGGCCACGGGAGCCCAGGCGGCTCCCAGCGCGCCGTCGGTGGCGTAGCTGATGCCTGCCTCCAGCACCGCGGCTACCTGCTCTTCTTCCTGCAGGATCGGCTGGATGAGCGGGACGTCCATCCCCGCCTCGTGGTACTCCAGCGCTTTGGCCGCCACCTCGTCGCGCGTACCGCAAGCCAGAAACGCGTCGAGCAGCTCGTCGGGAATCAGCTCCCCGGCGCGGTGATACTCCTCGGCTCGCCAGGCAGCCGCGATCTGGTCGCGCAGCTCGGGTGGGAAGCCGGCGCGCTTCAGTGAGACGTTGCTCAGCACGCTCATCATGTAGATCACAAACGGCTCGCGCTTGGCGCGATTCAAGGCGTCGCGGCGGGTATCCCCGACCAGCGCCAGCACGTAGCCGGCGAACTCGATGTCGTCGGGGTTCCGGCCATGCTCCGTCGCCACGCGGCGCGCTCGCGCCCGCATTAGCCCGAATGCCGGTATCGACTCGGCCGGCCGGGCGAGATAGCCGTCGGCTTTCTCGCCGCAGAGGTCGACGAAGCGTCCCTGGTAGCCGGCGATGTAGATAGGGATGCGGTGCGGCGGCTGGAACATCGGCTGCAGCGGCGGCACGTTCGCGTTGAGGACAATGCGCTCGCCCGCCCACAACGTGCGGATGATGTCGATTGCCTTCGATACCTCCGCCACGGTGTCTCCAAATGGAATGTTCATCTGGGCGAGTCGGAGCGGCAGCCCACTGCCGAGCGCCATGGCGAACCGGCCGGGTGCCAGGTCGTCGAGCGAGGAGCCGGTCATGGCCAGGACAACCGGGTTGCGTGTGATCGGGTTGAGGGCGCCGGCGCCGACCCGAATGCGTTTCGCTTCGCGGGCAACGCACGCCAGGTAGGTAATCGGATCGCGCTCGAAATAACTGTCGTGAATCCAGACGGATTCGAAACCGAGATTCTCGGCGTGCAGTGCCCATTCGACCGCGTCCCGCACGTCACCGCGCGCGGCCAGGCCGAGACCGATTCTTCGCCCGGCAGTCTCGATCATCTCTCCTCGGCTCCTGACTCCCGCAGCCATTGTACGGGGGAGTACATGATTCCCATCCGTGTCCGGGTGCGCGACACATCCTGGACTGCTTTCCCGGGAGGGAGTAGGGTTACAACAGAGGATGTAACCCGTAGACGGAGGGCGGTGGAGATGCGACATGGCTCAGG
Organism: Chloroflexota bacterium; assembly: GCA_035295425.1. Taxonomy (GTDB): domain Bacteria; phylum Chloroflexota; class UBA5177; order UBA5177; family UBA5177; genus DATGJB01. Next base: position 11,056 of record DATGJB010000027.1, read on the forward strand.
CGGCATCGTTCGCGATTCCGGGCTCCGGGGGTGGCCCGCCCGCATAGGGCGGGATAACGCCGCACCGTGGCGAAGTGCGCCACATACGGGCCGCGGCGCCGGCGCCCGAATCACCGTGCTGGGGTCGCGCGGCGCGCTCTGGTTGCTCCTCCTCAGCCTGCTGGTGATGCCCGCGCCCGCAGCTGCCGGGTCCGCGGCTGCGACGGCGCGAGGCGGAGGGGCTTCCCCCCTTGTGACCGGCGCAGGGGGTGATGCGCTCATTCCCGCGTGGAACATCCAGTCGTCGGCACGAGCGGGTCTCGACGGCGGGGCAATCTCCAGTAGCGGCTACTCGGCGAACGGCTGGTATGCGGCGCCGGCACGATCTACTGTGCTCGGCGCTCTGGTCGACGATGGACGCTACCCGTTTGATCCCTTCTACTCCGACAACCTGAACCGAATCAGCGGCGAAGAATTCACGGTGCCGTGGTGGTTCCGCGCCGACATCTCGCTCGGCTCGACGTCGGGTGTGCACACCTTCCTCCGCCTGAATGGAGTGATTCCGCGGGCCGACGTCTGGGTCAACGGCATCCAGGTGGCTTCGCACGACAGCCTCGCCGGCGCTTTCAACGTGCAGGAGCTGGACATCACGAATCAGGTGCGAGCCGGGATGAACGCCGTCGCGGTGCTCGTCTACCCGGCCAACCCGCTGCGCGATCTGATCATGGGGTGGATCGACTGGAATCAGTGGCCGCCCGACAACAACATGGGACTGTGGCGCGGCGTCGACGTGCTGCAGGCCGGGCCGGTCACCTTGCGTGGGCCGCGGGCGGACACCACCGTAGAGCTTCCCGGCCTCGACAGCGCCGATCTCACGGTGAGGGCCGATCTCACCAACCTCAGCGGTGGCCCCGTTACCGCGACGGTGTCCGGGTCGATCAATCCGGAAGGCGGCTCCGGAGCCATCGAGCTGAGTCAGACCGTATCCCTGGCGGCCGGCGCCACCACCACGGTTACCTTTTCGCCGGGCATGTATCCACAGTTGCACCTCGACCATCCGAGGATCTGGTGGCCGTCACAGCTCGGCGGACAGCCGCTCTACGATCTCACCCTCGTGGCGACTGTGCACGACGGGCTATCCGATCGGGTGACGGCGACGTTCGGGATTCGAGACGTGCGCTCAGAGCTGACGCCACAGGGCAAACATCGGCTCTTCCTCGTCAACGGCAGACCGCTGCTGATTCGAGGTGGTGGCTGGGCGCCGGACCTCTTTCTCCGCTACGATCCGTCTCAAATCGAGCAGAGCATGCTCTATGCGCGTGATCTGGGGCTCAATACGATCCGACTCGAGGGTAAGCTCGAGAACGACATCTTTTATGATCTCGCCGATCGTTACGGGATTCTGATCCTTCCGGGTTGGGAGTGTTGCGATAAGTGGGAAGCCTGGGCGCACACCGGCGGCAAACCCTGGACCCCGCAAGATTACGACACCGCCGGGGAGTCGATGGCCAGTGAGGCGCAGCTGCTGCGCAACCATGCCAGTGTCATCGCATTCCTGATCGGCAGCGACAACTCGCCGCCGGACGCCATCGCGAAGATATACGCCGATGCACTACACACCAACGATTGGCCCGACCCGATCGTCAGCTCGGCGGCGGGCGGTGGCAATGGTATCACCGGCCCATCGGGCATGAAGATGGCCGGTCCCTACGACTGGGAGCCTCCCAACTACTGGTACACCGACCGGCTCGGGGGAGCCTTCGGATTCTCTACTGAGATCAGTGCCGGTAACATGATCCCCACCCTGGACAGCCTGCAGCGCTTCATGTCGCCCACCGAGCTGCGCCATCTCTGGCAAGAGCCGAACACGCCGCAATTCCACGCCTCACCCACACGAGGCCACTCACCGTTCGCCACACTTGCCTACTTCGATCGGGCGATGACGCGGCGGCTCGGCAAGCCAGGCAGCCTGAGTGACTACGTCGAGAAGGCTCAGCTGATGAATTACGAGACGAATCGCGCTCAATTCGAGGCGTACCAGCGGAATGTCACCGGCTCGAACCCGGCAACCGGCGTTGTCTACTGGATGTTCAACAATGCCTGGCCGTCTCTCCACTGGCACCTCTTCGACAGCTACTTCGAACCGGGCGGTGCCTACTTTGGAGCGAAAAAGGCCGGTGAGCCGCTGCACGTACAGTGGTCATACGACGATCGATCGGTGGTGGTGGTCAATCAGACCGCGTCGGCCCGCGTCGGGCTCTCGGTCGAGGTGCGCCTGTACGATCTGTCCGGACGTGTGATTTACGCTCGGTCGGCCGGCGGAATCGCAGTGCCCTCGCTGGGGGTGACCCGCGTCTTCACCGTGCCGAAACCGACCGGAATATCGGGTGTGCATTTCGTGGAGCTCGTGCTCAGGGACTCGTCGAATGCGACGGTCAGTCGGAACGTCTACTGGCTGGCAAGCACGCCGGATACGCTCGACTTTGCACGATCCACCTGGTGGTACACCCCACAGGCACAGTGGGGAGATTTTTCCGGGCTGGCGACTCTGCCACAGGTCGTGCCCTCAATCGAGGCGAGTTCGACGCGCGCCGGCGACAGTGTAACCACGTCGATTACCGTCAGCCAGCCGGCGAGCGCCGGCAATGTGGCCTTCTTCATGGGCGTGAAGATCCGGCAGGGGTTCGCCGGCAGCGAGGTGCTTCCGATCACCTGGAACGACAATTTCATCACGTTGTGGCCGGGCGAATCGTTGGCGTTGCGGGCGACGTACCCGCTGGCCGGCCTGCATGGCGCGGTACCCGAAGTTGACCTTGCGGGTTGGAATGTGCCCGATCAGCAGGTTAGCGCGCCGCTCCGGTAGTCGGAAAGGGAAAGCATCGTGCAGACGACCGCGGCGAAGGGGCAGACCGAGCTTCGGCTCCTCGAGAACTACATTGGCGGGCGCTGGGTGCCCTCGGCCGGCGGGACCAGCCTTCCCGTTTGCAATCCCGCGACCGGGCAGACGATCGCGCATGTCCCGCTCTCGGACGGCGACGACGTCGATCGGGCGGTCGCGGCCGCCCAGGCCGCGTTTGCGGAGTGGCGGCAGGTGCCGCCGATTGAGCGGGCACGCGCCATGTTCAAGCTGCGTGAGCTGCTGCTCGAGAACCGCGGGACGCTGGCCCGGCTGGTGACAATCGAGCACGGCAAAACGCTGGCCGATGCCGCCGGATCGGTACAGCGGGCGATCGAGAACGTCGAGGTCGCGGCCGGGATTCCCTCCCTGATGATGGGCTACGGACTGGAAGATGGCGCGGGTCGCGGCATCGACGAGGCGGCAACGCGGCGTCCGCTCGGCGTCTTCGCGGCGATTGCACCGTTCAATTTCCCGCTCATGGTGCCGTTCTGGTTCATGCCCTATGCGGTGGCGACAGGCAATGCGTTCATCGTCAAACCCTCCGAGCTGGTTCCGACCAGCCAGTGCTTCGTCTTCGAGTTGATCGAGCGGCTCGGATTGCCGCCCGGTGTGGTGAATCTCGTGCACGGCGGTCCCGCGACGGTCGACGCGCTGCTCGATCATCCGGGCATCCGCGGCATCTCGTTCGTGGGCTCGACTCGGGTGGCACGGCACGTATACGGGCGGGCCGCGGAGGCAGGCAAACGGGTGCAGGCCGCGGGCGGGGCAAAGAACGTGATCGTGGTCATGCCGGATGCCGTGCTCGAGGAAGCGGTGCCCAATATCATCAACTCGGCGTTTGGATCGTCCGGTCAACGATGTCTGGCCGGATCGATTCTCGTCGCCGTTGGCGGCGTCCACGACCGGCTGCGGCGCGAGCTGGTTCAGGCAATCGCCACGATTACGGTCGGAGACGGACTCGACCCGGCAGTCACCATGGGACCGGTAATCTCGCCCCAGGCCAGGGACCGTATTCTGGACGCGGTCCGGCGAGCCCAGGACGACGGAGCTGAGCTCGTCACTGGTGGGCGTGAAGCCGTGGTTCCGGGGTGCGAAGGGGGATGGTTCGTCGAGCCGACGCTGCTGGACGCCGTCCGCCCCGGCATGGCAATCGCGCGAACTGAGATATTCGGTCCGGTTCTGGCCATGATGACGGTGCCGAGCCTGGACGACGCGCTCGCGGTGATCGCGGCGAGCCCATATGGCAATGCGGCAAGCATATTCACGCAGCACGGCGGCTGGGCACGCGAGTTTCGGATGCGAGCGGATGTCGGAAACGTGGGGATCAACATCGGGGTCGCGGCGCCCATGGCGTACTTCCCGTTCGGGGGCGCCCGCGAGTCGTTCTTCGGCGTCATGCACGGCCAGGGTCGTGACGCGATCGACTTCTTCACCGATCGCCGGATCGTGATCGAGCGCTGGTTCGACGAAGGCCGGCCGCATGAGGGGAGACACTGGTAGGGTGGCCGAGCTGACCACCGGCGAGAAGTACCGGCGCTACGTCATGACCAGCTTCGTCAGCGGCATCGAGCCTGTTGAGTTCGAGCGTGCGTCCGGCGCCACGGTCGAAGCGGCAGACGGCAAACGATATCTCGATCTCTTCTCCGGGATATCGGTGGTCAACGCCGGCCACCGTCATCCCGTGGTGGCCGAGGCGGTAAAGCGGCAGGTAGACCGCTACTTTCACTGCGCTTCGTACATCTACTACTCCCGGCCCGTAGCGGATCTGGCGGAGCGGCTCGCCCAGGTAGCACCGGGACATCTCGAGAAGACGTTCTTCTGCAACAGCGGCGCCGAAGCGGTGGAAGGCGCCATCCGTCTTGCCAAAGCAGTGAGCGGCAAGACGGAGCTGATCGCCCTGCAGATGGCCTTCCACGGCAGGACCAACGCGACCCTTTCGGTGACCGGAAACATGGCACGCAAGTCGCGTGGAGGTCCCTATCTTCCGGGCGTAGCGTTTGCGCCCGCGCCGTACTCCTACCGCTGCCGATTCTGCGCCGGTGCCTGCACGCTTGCCTGTGCCGATGCTCTGGAGGACACGATCCGGTTCCAGACATCCGGGGACGTCGCCGCGTTCGTCGCCGAACCGGTGCTTGGCGAGGGTGGGATCGTCGTCCCGGATCGCGGGTACTTCCGGCGTGTCAGAGAGATTCTCGACCGGTACGGGATTCTATTTATCGACGACGAGGTGCAGACCGGCTTCGGGCGAACCGGAACACTATTCGCGGTCGAGCAATTCGGGGTCGAGCCGGACATCATGGCGATGGCCAAGGGAATCGCCGATGGGTTCCCGCTGGGCGGATTCATCGCGGCTGACGGAATCGCCGACGCCTTCCGGCCGGGAGAGCATCTGTCCACCTTCGGAGGCAACCCCGTCTGCTGCGCGGCGGGACTGGCCAATCTGGAGGTCATGCAGGCGGAACATCTTCCAGAGAGGAGCGCGGCGCTCGGGGAGCGGGCGCTGGTCCGGTTGCGAGCTCTGACCGAAGAATCGTCGCTGGTGGGCGAGGTTCGCGGTCTGGGCCTCATGATCGGCATCGAGCTGGTACTTGACCGGGACTCAAAGGAGCCCGCTGCCGCCGCGGCGGCAGAGGTTCGGCGTCACTGTCGGGAGCACGGAGTGCTGGTGGGTGTGGGAGGGCAGCTGGGAAATGTGGTGCGTATCCAGCCGCCGCTCGTCATCTCCGAGGAGGAGCTGGATGAAGGGCTGGAAGTGGTAGCCCGCGGCCTCGCCCGAGCCGGCGAAAGCACAACGTAGCGCGGCCCCGTGGCATCGCCACGGGGCCGCTGCACTGAGTGCGATCGTCGCACTGAAAGGTTAGCTCGTCTTCACGACCCAGATCTTCAGCGCCGGCCAGGTGTTGCTGGTCGCGGTCTTCTGGCCCGCAAGGATGCGGACCTGCCAGCCGCTGGCGAATGCCGGCATGGTGCTGACCTGCTTCCCGTTCACGTAGAAGCGGGTCGTGGTCGTCAGTCCAAATGTGTACGTGCCCTGATTCGTGGTGGCCGTGGTGCCGGTCGAAATCGTGAGCGTCATGGCGGTCGAGTCGAAGCCGGTCACGACGCCCCGGAAGGTGCGAGTCGCCGGGCGCGCCCGATGACAGAAGTTGGTCTGCGCGTACACCACGACGAGGGCAGTACCGTCGGTGGTCTCATCGCCACCGGCCGCCGCCGCCCACTCACCCTGTTTCACACTGGCCTGAGCGTTTTCGAGGCCGCGAGTCAGGAACCAGGTGCGCGGACCGACCAGGACGCGTACCGATGCGCCGCCCGCTTTGCGAATCGTCAGGTGGTCGCCGGCCACTTCAGTCAGCCGCCCGCAGGTGGCATCGAAGCTTCGATTTACCAGAGCCTGGGCCGCGCTGAGCGGATCGCTCTGAGTCGGACCGCTTCCCGATGACGCGGTGGCAGTGGACGCGGCCGTGCCCGCAGGCGGCGTTCCGCTTGCAAGTGCCGGAGCCGACACCAGGAGTGCGGCGCTGGCAGTGGCTACCAAGAGCGTGGACGCAAGTCGTTTCATTCCCATTCCCTCCTGTGATGTGGTCACACCTCTGTTCACCCGGATCCATCCAGGTGTCCGACACTTTCGACGATACGCGCAAATCCTTATCGCAGCCTTATCGCTCGGTGAACACAGTCTGAACCTTTGGTTAACGGAAGAAGGCCGACCGTCGGGTCGGGCTAACCGGCTCGCATCCTGTATAACGTGGTGGCTCGCGTACCGACCGCCGTTCCGTGTGCCGAGCACCAGCCTGATTCGTGATGGGAGAGAAGCTCATGGAGCGTGTGGTGAGAGAGCGACGCCAGGTGCCACGGGAGTACACCTGGTCGATAGAAAGCGTGTTTGCGTCTCCCGGGGAATGGGAGACCGCATTCGAGACCGTTGCGGCCGACATTCCCCGGCTCTCCGAGTACGCGGGACACCTGGGTGATAGCCCGGAGACTCTGCTGGACTGGATCGACACCTACCAGGATCTCTACCGGCGCATCGGTCATGTGTACCTGTATGCCAGCATGCTCCATAACGTCGACACCGGAGATGCAGCCGCGAAGGCGATGAGCGACCGAGCCCGCGGTCTGGTGGCGACTTTTAGCGCAGCAAGCGCCTACGCCGAACCTGAACTAATCGCCGCGGGATTCGACACGTTGCGTTCCTGGATTCGGAGCACGCCCGATCTGGCGATCTACGAGCATTACGTCGACAGCCTCGAGAAGAGGCAGCGGCACGTGCGTTCGGCAGAGGTGGAGGAGATTCTCGGGCTGGTTCACGATCCCTTCGGCACGGCGTCGGCTACACATTCGGTCCTGGCCGATACCGATCTTTGCTTTGCGCCGGCCCTCACCACGTCCGGCGAGGCAGTGGACATCGCGCAGGGCAACCTCAACTCGTTGCTGGCCGATCCCGACCGCGAGCTTCGCCGTACCACGTGGGAAAGCTACAGCGACGCCCACCTCGCCATGAAGAACACAATGGCGAACTGCCTGTCGGCCGGCATCAAGCAGGACGTCTTCATGGCCCGCGCCCGGCGGTACTCGTCGTCGTTGGAGGCGGCACTCGACCCGAACTTCATTCCCGCAGCCGTCTTCTACAACTTGATCGATACCTTCAAGCGCAATTTACCCACGTGGCACAAATACTGGCGTATCCGGCGCCGAGCACTCGGCTACGACGCGCTGCACGTTTACGACATCAAGGCGCCACTCACCTCCAATCCGCCGCACGTCCCGTACGAGACGGCGGTGGATTGGATCAGCGCCGGGATGCGTCCCCTCGGCGACGAATATGTAGAGGTGCTACGTCGCGGCACGCTGCAGGACCGCTGGGTGGACATCTATCCCAATCAGCGAAAGACGAGCGGCGCGTACTCGAGCGGCTGGCTCGGGACGCGCCCGTTCATCTTGATGAGCTACGCCGACGACATCTTCAGTATGAGCACGCTGGCCCACGAGCTCGGCCACTCGCTTCACTCGTACTTCACCTGGCAGACTCAGCCCGCCGTCTACTCCCATTACGGCATGTTCGCGGCCGAGACGGCGTCCAACTTCAACCAGGCGCTGGTACGCGCCCATCTGCTGTCGGAGAATCACGATCCGGATTTCCAGATTGCCGTGATCGAGGAAGCGATGTCGAACTTCCACCGCTACTTCTTTATCATGCCGACGCTGGCGCGCTTCGAGCTCGACATCCACGAGCGGGTGGAGCGCGGTCAGGGTCTCGCCGCCGACGACATGATCCAAGCCATGGCCGATCTCTTCGCCGAAGGCTACGGAGACGAAGTCGTGCTCGACCGGGAGCGGATAGGCATCACCTGGGCCGAGTTTTCGGGGCACATGTACGCGAATTTCTATGTCTTCCAGTATGCGACCGGTATTTCGGCGGCTCATGCGCTCGCTCACGGGGTACTCGAAGGTGGGGACGAGAAGGCGGCAGATTACCTGCGCTTTCTCCGCGCCGGCTCGTCGCTCTATCCTCTGGACGCGCTCAAGGTGGCCGGGGTTGACATGGAGTCACCTGAGCCAGTGGAGCGCACCTTCGGAATCCTTGACGAGATGGTCGATCGG
>DATGJB010000028.1:0-9596 GCA_035295425.1 Chloroflexota bacterium
ATCGGAGACTTCGCGGAACGCGAGCGACGGGTCCGGCCGCACGATCTCCTTGAGCACGGTTTCCGCCAGCCTGTGCAGGGCGAACACCAGGCCCGCGACGCCGAACATGACGGACGTTGCGCAGCACGCCGGCCAGCCAGGCTCGGCGCGCGACACCCGAGCCGGCGGCTGCGGGGGAATGAAGTGGGCGGCCGGTTCGGCAGTTTCGATGGACGGCTCGGGCTTCAGCGATTCGGCTGGCTCCGCGGCGGCGGCTCCGCTCATAACAGCTCGTTCTCTTCGGAGTAGCGCCGCTCGATCGCCTCGAGCCACTCGGCGTACTGGAGCTGGTAGGCAATCTCCGGATTGAGCTCCATCTTCGCCAGCAGCGGGCGCGCCAGACGCTCCGCGAGGGCTGCCTGCACGCGGATCTCCCAGGTGGCGCGGCGCTCGGCGTACCGGCGCACCATGGTGTACTCTTCCGGGCTTATCCGGTCGATGTTCCGAAGCTGGCTCTGCAGCTCGGCCGAGCGCGGAAGCATGTCGGTCGCCGGCCGCATCACGTTGAAGGGCGATACTCCGCTCTCGACGATGACGAGCGTACCCGCAGCATAGTCGCCCAGCCGCTTGTATTGCGGGCTCAGGAAGATGCTGACGAGGCCCGGCAGCCCGAACAGCAGGAGGGGCGGCGCCGGAAGGTACCCGATGTCGACGACGCGCAGGACGTTGCGAATTGCGCTGGCCGTAAGCGTAATCGGATAGCCGCCGTCGCGTATGACGCGCAGCCCCAGGAGTCGCTTGCCCGGAGTGCGTCCGCCCCACGCCATCTCGAAGACGCTGGCGTAGGCGAACATGATAAGAAAGATGACGATGTAGGCGACGAAGTAGGTCAGGTCCGACGCATTGACCCCAAACAGCCCGATACTGGAGTTGAACAGCCGCAGGCAGAGCATTGCTGCCAGGTAGATCGCGAACTGAATCAGAAGGTCGATAATAAACGCCAGGAACCGGGAGGCGACGCCGGCAAGCTGGTAGGTTACCGTGATGTTCTCCGGCGTGACGATGGTGACCGATCTTGGCATGGCGTTTCGCGCTAAACCTTCGCCTTTGCGGCGGCGGCGCCGCCGTCCGCGTGCGCCCGGCGCGCGGCGACCGGCTCACCGGCGGCCGCGACCCTCACCTCCGGCTGCGGAACGGACGTCGGCGTCTGGACTGCGTTGTGCCACGCCCGGCCGTCGCGCGCCAGGAGCGCATCGGCGGATGCCGGCCCCCACGTCCCGGCGCCGTAGTTCGGGAACGGCTGGAACGGCTTGGTCGCCTTCCAGATATCCAGCAGTGGCGCTATGACGGCCCAGGCGGTCTCAACGGCGTCGGCGCGGTTGAACAGCGTCGGGTCGCCCTCCATCGCGTCGAGCAGCAGCGTCTCGTACGCCGTGGAGGGCTCCACCTTGAAGGCGTCGGCGTAGCTGAAGTTCATCTGCACCTGCCGGATGTGCATGTCGGGCCCGGGAAGCTTCGCTCCGAAGCGGAGGGAGATCCCCTCGTCCGGCTGGATCCTCATCACCAGGATGTTCGGCTCCATCTGGTCCTCCGGCGTGAGGTGGAAGAACAGGTGCGGCACCCGCTTGAACTGGATCACGATCTCCGTCGCCTTGTGCGGCAGCCGCTTGCCGGACCGAAGGTAGAAGGGCACGTCTGCCCAGCGCCAGTTATCGACGAACAGCTTGACCGCGACGAAGGTCTCGGTGTTGGACTCCGGGTTGCAGCCCTCCTCCTCGCGGTAGCCCGGCACCGACACGTCGTCCATGACGCCGGGGCCATACTGGCCGCGCACCGCGGTCTCCGCCAGCGCCTCCGGATTGATCGGCACGATCGACTTCAGCACGTCCGCCTTGCGATCGCGGATGCTGGTGCCGCCGTACCGGACCGGAGGGTCCATCGCGACGATCGACATGAGCTGGAGCAGATGGTTCTGGAACATGTCGCGCAGGCAGCCGGCCTCCTCGTAGTACTTGGCCCGGTGCTCGACGCCGAGCGTTTCGGCGGCGGTGATCTGCACGTGGTCGACGTACCGCCGGATCCAGATGGGGTCGATGATCGAGTTGGCGAAACGGAACGCCATGATGTTCTGGACCGTCTCCTTGCCGAGGTAGTGGTCGATCCTGTACACCTGCTCCTCGGCGAAGACTCTGTGGACCTGATTGTTCAGCTCCTGCGCGGAGGCCAGGTCCCGCCCGAACGGCTTCTCGATGATGATCCGCGTCCAGTTCTCGCCCCTGCGGAAGCCGGGCGTCACCAGCCCCGTGGCGCCGAGCCGCTCGACGATGTCCGCGTAGAAGCTTGGCGGCGTCGCCAGGTAGAACAGGCGATTCCCTGCAGCGGCTCCCTCGCCGCCGGAGGTGAGCAGCTCCTTCAGCTTGATATATCCGTCCGGCGACTGGAAGTCCGCCGTGATGTAGCGCATATCCTTCGTGAACGAATCCCAGGTGGCGGCATTGAACGGATTGGCCTCTTCGCTCTCCTGGACCGCCTTCCGCATGTTGTCGCGGAACGAGTCATCGTCCATGGGAGTGACCGCGAACCCTACGATCCGAAATCCGGGCGCCAGCATGTCTGAGCTCGCCAGGTTATAGAGGGCGGGAATGAGCTTGCGCTGGGTGAGATCGCCGGATGCGCCGAAGATGACAAACGTCGCCGGCTCGGTCAGTCCGGCCCGGCCTGCCGTGCCGGCGGGAGTGTACGCGGGCGCAGCGGGCGCCTGCGCGGGCTGGTTTGCTGCGTTGTTGCTCATGGGACGGGTATCGCCTCCTGGAGTTCCGCATCGCCGGCCGTCTCGGGGCCGCGGCGAACGCCGTCTTATTCTACGCCCGGCCCGGAGTTCCTCTTTCGGACAGTGCCCGGAGCGGCGCAGCGCGGCGAGGTCCGCCGCGTAAGCCTGCGTGGAGCGCCGGCCCGGGCTCATCCGGACGGCCGCGGGGCCGGGCGCGAAGGAGGGTTTCTTTTTCTTTTTGTGCAATATGCGGGGTTTTCGCGGTAAAGTTCAAGAAAAAGCGGTCTTTCGGAGGAGCTGAGCGGAGATACCGCGCGCAGAGCAATCGCCGCATTCGAGGCGAAAAAAGATCTTGAACTGCATGGAAAGCTATTGACAACAACACCGCATACGCGTTACTATCGAATATTGAAAGTCACTGGCGAGAATACACCAGCAATTTCTTCTCGCGCTCCTACCAGTCACTCCAGGTGGGCGACTGGCGCGACGATCCATCGGTAACTGTTCACAGCTCTTACTTACCGGTTGCGTTTCTGGGAATCCGTGATGACCCTGTAGCTCGCCTGCGCCTCTCGGCCCTTCCCCTATAGGCCGATCGCTCTCCCGAGTACTTCGCCACCCTCTCTTCCCATACCACACAACCCGGCAGCCTGGGAATCTTGCCAGGCAGCCATTTCACAATCCAATATATGTCGCTCTCGTGTCAGCCTGCAGCGGGAACGTACCGGCCAACGGGGCATGGCGCGTTCCATCCTCAGGAACGCCAAACAATTGGTCAGTCCGTGCCATTTGATCCTGACCCCGTTTGGCTCAGGACATCGCGGTAATACGGCATTGGCTGTAGTCGGTTGCGGGAGTTGTCTCCAGAACGGAAGCGTGCGCCGCAGTGAACTTCAAGGTGAATCGGGATCGAGGCCCTGTGCGCATGCCCGCCGCGATGGTGGTCGGAATAGCATTGTTGGCCGGCTGCGCGAGTCGTTCCTCTGTGCCCACCGGCAGGGCAGGGGCTGTCGACCCGCATCCGGATCGTGCTCAGAGACGAGGAGCTGCCGAGCGAGGAGGAGTTTCCGAAGCAGCGAGCGTGCAGGACCTGCCGGATTACGCGACTGCGAAAGCGGAGTGCGTTGCAGGCAGATATCGCGCGGCGGCTGACATCCTCGCCCGGATGCGGCGCTCTACGTCTCTAAGCCCCGGTCAGAAGGAGTTCTGCCGCCAGCAGGAGGCCATCTGCCTTGGGCACCTGGGGATTCACGTGTCGAGCGTTCGCACGCCGCATGTTGAAAACGTTCGCCTCCGAAGTGTAAAGGACGTTCGTACGGCCGGCGGCGCGCCCAGGCGCGGTTCGGCGGACGGCGGCCCATTGCCGTACGGTGCGGCAGAAGCCGGCTGTGGTCCGCGCGCGCTCCTTCTGGTGTGCGACAAACTGGGCGTGCACACGACACTCAAAGCGTTGGAGTCCGCCGCCGGCTCGATCGATGGAAAGACGAGCATGGCCGGCTTGAAGCGTGCGGCGGAGGGCTTGGGACTGAAAGCCTCTGGCATTCAGGCGGGCCGAGAGGCGCTTCCGACACTGCGAACGCCCGCGCTGGCATGGGTTCACGGCAACCATTACATCGCTGTGCTCGAGATGCGAGGCGCCGGCGAAAGTGGGACAGTCTTGATCCACGACCCCAATGAAGCCGATGAGGCAACCATCGCGCAAGAGCGCTTCCTCCAGATGGGCGGTGGGTTCCTCCTCACGCTACGGCGCTAGGAGCCACCATCCTCCGGAGCATGGCCGGGCCACGAACCGATGCGCAGCCGGGCCGCGCAGCTGCCTTCGCAGGTGAAACGCGCGCGAGAAGCCTTTTCGTGTTCTTTCGCGGGATTGGTGGAGATGTCTTCCGCGGCGCGGCTCGCCGACGAACGGCGCCGGCAAAAATTTTACCGCCCGTATCCTAACTTCTTTGCGGGGAGAAGGATACGAGCGGCGAAGGCCCCGAGGGACTGTGACCATTGTGCCACATCCCGCCGGGCGAGTCAACCCGGCGAGCAGCTTCAGACGCTGCTGCAGCCACGGTCTGCCCACGAACGGCAGGCAATGGAAGGACTGGCAATCGTGCCAATATCGAAATGGCGGGGCCGGCGTTTGAGACGGCCAATCGGCCCTCTCGCGGCCGTCGCCTTTGCATGGACGTTCATACTCGCTGCACCGGCGCAAGCAGCCGCTCAGGCGGTGCTGAATCCGGCGCCGGTCGCCGGGCTGCGCACTCTCTCGGAGTCCGAGATGAAGCGCATCACAGGCAGCCAGGGCTATAGCGGCCCAAGCCACACGCTTACCCTGAGCCCGGATTCCGGCGCGACCTTCCCGTGGGAGGGCAACTCCGGAGGGACGAACAGCGGCAACGGCAATCACTTGACGCAGGTCCCGATCGTTAGCTGGACGGCGCGAGGCGGAATGCCCGTCAACTTTAACCTGGCGCACAACAGCCAATCGTCGCACAACAGCGAACTGGGCTACAAGTGGACGCACAGTTTTGACATCTATCTTGTCTCGGTGGGCGGGGTGATCTTCGGACCGGGCGGCGGCTCCTGGAGCGGGCTGGCAGTACACTGGGGCGATGACCAGAGCTACATCTTCACGCTGACCGGCGGCGTCTACGTGCCGCCAACCGGCATCCACGACTCGCTGGTCGCCAATATCGACGGCAGCTATACGCTCACGCGAACCGACCAGACGCAGTTCCACTTCATGAGCAACTATTACTGCGACACGATCTCAGACGAGAATAGCAATACCATCACGATCGGCTATAACGTGGGGAATTTCGTAGTCTCGATAACCGACCCCACATCGAGAGCGATCGCCCTATCTTACGATGGAAGCAATAGGATCAGTACGATTACCGACCCCCTCTCGAGGGTCTGGACCTGCCATTACACGTCAGGGAATCTCACCTCCGTCGACCTTCCGGTCATCAATAGCACGACCTACTCCTGGGGGATGAGCTACGGTACCACGCACGATATCACGACCCTGACCACTCCCGGCGGCCGCTCTTCTACCGCGACGTACGACACTTCGGACGACAGCCTCTCCACCTCGACAGACGGAAGCGGTAACGAGACGGATTTCTGGTACGACACCGGCGCGACAACGGTGACCGACCCCAATGGCAATACGTCGGTTGACGGGTATTCGAGCGGCCGCCTGTCCTATCGCACGGATGCTGAGAGCCAGACAGAATACTACTACTATGATGGCGATAACAATCGCACGCAGTTGACGACTAAGCGCGGCTACTCCTACTATTTCACGTTTAACGCCGCTGGATGTATTCTGACGAGCGAGAATCCCTACTCCAACGTCGTAACGAATACGTTTAACGGCAACAATAAACTGCTGACGAAGACGGCGCCTACGGGGGAGTACGTGACGTATACGCGCGACGGAAGCGACAACGTCACGGCGGTCGTCGTCAAGGACAACCTCGGCGTTACGCAGGCGAGCTCCTCGTACACGATCGGCGCGCACGGTCTCGTCAGCGACTATTACGACCCGAACACGCGCCACACCCAGTACGGATACAGCTCGAACGGGGACCTCACAAGCGTCATCACGCCACTCGGAAAGGAGACAGACTTCACTTCGGACGGCCTCGGGGTGCGATTGACCAGGGTCGATGCGCTGACACGCACGACGACGTATTCGCCGGACGCCTGGGAGCGCATTACGCTCACAACGTATCCCGACACGAGCACCCACACGGTCACATTCGACCCGGACAACCTGTCGACGCAGTTCGTAGACGGGTCGGGCACGACCAACCGGACGTATGACGTCAGCGGGCGCATCCTGACCGAGGCGCTAGGCGCGACGACCGTTGCCAGCTACTCTTACGACGGAACCGGGCAGCTGGGCCTCCTCTCCACCCTAACCGATGTCAACAGCCGGGTGCTCACCTACTCGTATACCGCACGGAACGAGCTTTCGGAGGTGAGCGAAACCGCCGGAAACACCTTCTATACGCACGATGAGGACGGCAACACGACGGCGGTAACCAATCCGAACACGACCACGGTGGCGCGCGTTTTCGACCACGCGGACCGCCTGACGGCCGTCACCAACAAGAACTCCGGTGGCACGACCCTCTCCTCGTTCAGCTACACGCTGGATGACGATGGTCGGCGCGACTATGTAGTGGAATCGGACGGCTCAACCGTATCTTTGGGATACGATTGGGGCAGCCGGCTGACCGGCGAGACTCGGACCGGCACGAACGCCTACGCCATCACTTACACGGTGGACGCAGCCGGAAACCGCACGAGCCAGACGAAGGGCACGGCGACAACGGCCTTCACCCTGAACAACGACGATGCGCTGACGGCGACCACCAGTTCGACGGGCGGCTTCGTGAACAGCTACTCGTACAACGACAACGGCGAGCAGACCGGCCGCACGCTCTCCGGGACGGCCTACACGCTGGCTTACGATTACGACGGCCAGATGATCAGCAGCACCGTGGGCGGCGTCACAACCTCGTTCGCTTACGATGCATCGGGCCGGCGTGTCTCCCGAACGGCGGGGGGCACGACGACAAAGTTCTACTTCGACGGCGGGCGGATCCTCGACGAGAAGCAGGGCAGCACCACGACGGCGGTCTACACCTACGGCGAAGGCCTGATCCGCAAGGACAGCGAAGTGCCGTTGTTCGACGGGCAAGGCAGCGAGCGGACCGTGACCAACGGCTCGCAGACCGTCGTCGGCACGCTCAACCTGGACGGCTTCGGCAACCAGGTGGGCAGCACGGGCAGCAGCAGCGATCCCTACATGTTCGCGGCGACTGCGGGCTACCGCAACGACGGCGACGCCGGGCTGACCCACGTCGGCGCGCGGTACTACGATGCGCAGGTCGGGCTGTTCACCACGCGGGATACGGAGCTTACCCAGAAGGCGTACCTCTACTGCGAGCACGATCCCGTAAATGGATTAGATCCAACCGGGCACGGACCGGATTGGGGTGCCATCGGCAAGGGAATCCTCGTCGGGATTGGTTGCGGCGCCCTCATTGCGATCCCCTTCATGATCTACGAAGTCGCAGACGGACTTCACACGGGTTATGAGAAGCTCCATCAGGCGCATGGGCGGCGAAACAGGGTCGGCCCGGCTGCGGCATACATGCGGCCTGATTATCCCGTAGGGGGTGGGAACGCCTACCACGACGATCCCGACTACCGCGTAAGTCCTCCGCCAGACAGTAACGTCTTCAACCCCAACACTCCTGCGGCCGATGGGTCGAACGAGAGTGATGGGCAACAGCGATAGGGGCCAATCACATGATTGCGCGGCGAGCGTCCCCGACGTTCAGCCCGCGGTCGCGCAAGGGGGCGGCGCTCCGGTGCCGCTTCCCGTTCTCGGGGACACCGCTTGAGGTTGGAGGTTAAAGGATGAGATCAGCGAGTCCTGTATCGATTCTCGTCGCGGCGGGAGTGCTCGCCGGCTGTTCGCATCCGAGCCGCGACAACACCCCACCGCACGCCAAAGCCGGATCGTCCAGCGAGTCGTATTACGCGCCTCCGCCGCCCGGTCGACCATTGTCAGTTCCCGAGGCCCTTCGGGTGGCGGCGGAGCACCCCGGCGGAGTCCAGTCGTGCTACGAACTTGGTATGGCCTACTACTGCGCCGGCGAATACGTGAACTCTGTTCCTAGGTTCGAGCGCGCGATTCGCTTGTCGCCGGCCGGCGTAAATACTGAGGCCTATTTCTACCTAGCGAATTGCTACGACGCGCTCGGCCAGCCGAAGAATGCGGTTCGTACCTACCAGCGGTTGAATCGCCTGGCTCTCCCGAAGCACACCCGGGCAAGAGTAGACGCGTGCTTGGGGATTGAATACCAAGCCCAGTCGGACCTCAAAAGCGCGGTAGCGTACTACACATTGAGCCTTACGTATGACGCTCATCAGGGAGCCTCGCTGTTCGGCCTGGGCATCATCGCCATGCATGATGGGAACCAAGACCTGGCCTTGCGATATTACCATTTGGCCGCGAAATACGCCGGGGCTCCGCATGCGGAGGCGAAGGTGCACGTCAATATGGGCGTGATATTCGAGACACGCGGGGATGACCTTGGCAGCCTTGCCGAGTACCGACGCGCGTTAGAGTTGGACCCAAGTGCGGTCAAGGCGCACGAGGGCGTGGCTCGGATCGCTGGATCGGTGGGTGACTAGCAGCTGACCGCAGGGGCACGTTCTGCACTCTCCGGCAAGTGTGACTGAGCTGCCCTGCGAGTAGCCAATTCAGGACCGTCGGTTGCGCAAATGTGCTGCAAAGCGCCGTGGGGCTGGGCGATTCCGTTCCACGCGGTCACTTCGCCCGCTTCATAGTCGAGATTGGCGCGGACATCGACCTCTCAGCTTTCTATGCCCGCTCTGGTGATCGAGGCGGAGCGACTTGCGCCGGAAGCACCTCCGGCCTCGACCCTTGGGGCCGCCACAGTGGCACCAATGTGCGAGGTTGGCCTGATGGCCAATGGCAAGCTCCTTAGCCGTAGCGCTCCGACCGCTGCTCGCTTGAAGCAGGCCTGTTCCTGCGCCAGAATCGGACTTGGGACAAGCCGCACGGTCAGCGCGCTAGTTGGAGGTGTGCCGCCGGGGCTACGGCCAACTTCTGATGAACGGTTAAGAGAGACTGATCCGCAAGGACAGCGAAGCGCCGCTCTTCGACGGGCAAGGCAGCGAGCGGACCGTGACCAACGGCTCGCAGACCGTGACCGGCACGCTCAACCTGGACGGCTTCGGCAACCAGGTGGGCAGCACCGGCAGCAGCAGCGATCCCTACATGTTCGCGGCGACTGCGGGCTACCGCAAC
>DATGJB010000029.1:0-10234 GCA_035295425.1 Chloroflexota bacterium
CCTTCCACGACGTCGGCGCCGTGTGGTGTCCGCTCTCCCGACTCGACACGAATGGTTGCGCCGGGGAGCGCCGAGGCGACGCCCTCAATGCGCTCCTCGTACCGCTGCCAGGCGTGTCGCCGGCTGATCACCTCGGTGAGGAGCCGCAGCGACTCGCTGCCGACCACCAGAAGCCCGAGCACATTGCCGGATAGAGTGAGACTGAGGATGCCGGGGACATGGAGAATAAGATCGGCGACGTTCCTGCCAAGCAGACGCCGCAGTCCATAGCGCACGAACGGGAACCCCTGAGCGATCCCGATCGCCGCGTTGACGCGGGCGGCGTTGCCCCGGACACCCGGAGATACGTGCCTTCCGGTGAACTGTCCCACGCCGAGCACGCCGAGTCCGATGCCGGTTTCGACGGCGCGGGCTGCGCTCTGGATGAGCGGGCCGGCTTCAAGCGGGTGTGATGGACGGTCACGCTCTCCCAGCTCCGGCAGCTCGACGCCGGCGACCTCTGCCAGCAGGTCGCCAAGCTCCACGATGTGGCGATCGTACTCCACAAGCACCCGGCTGGTCAGCTGACTCACGCTCACCCGGATGACCCCCGGCCGGCGGCTGAGCTCGTCGTGCATGCGTCGCGCGAGGTGCGGATCGCGATCCAGCCCCCGCACCGCGATGCGTGCTCGGGTCGTCGCTCCGCCGCGCTCGGTGATCGCCGGAGGCATGGGCTTGTCCGGCTCGAGTGCCCGGCTCGCCGACACCGCCAGACGCCGCAGCGCCGTCATGATCGCGTCGAGGCTTGTCACAGCTGCGTCGAACGAGACGACGACGTTGCCGGTGACACCACTCGCCCGCACGCCGCGCACGCCGTCCAACCGGCGCAATCCGTTCTCGAGCGTGCGCTGGCCGCGGCCATCCCAGCCGGGCACGTGTAGTCTCGCCCGACCCGGGATCGCGTGCAGGATACGCGGTTCCCCGACGAGCGCTACGGGATTTGCACTCATGGCGGCTCGGTCAGCGCGGCCGGGGGCGGGCACGGGACCGACCCGTCAGCTGAGACGTGGATACGCATAGACCAGGGTGAGATGGGGAGGCTGCCGGCCGGGTCTAGGGACTCGGCCTGCGACTCAGCTCCTGCGCCTCGGCCCAGATGTCGTCTGCCTCCTCGCGAGCTAGCGCGGCGGCTTTCACCAGGGAGTGGCCAAGGCGCAGCGCGTACGACACGACTGTTTGCGTCGCCGCGTCTACCAGCTCCTCAGCCCGCTCGAGCTCGGGTGACGTTGCCCCGATAGCCGGGGACTCACTCATTCTCGGCTGCTCCCTCACTGCGGGTGCTTCGCCGCCGAGCTGGAGTTGGAGAGGCTGCCTGGGCTCGAGCGTCCTGCGCCACGCTTCCGGCCGATGCGGCGGCTTGTTGGGCCGAGGCCGCCGCGCCCCGAGCCGCTCCCGAGAGAGCGTCGCCCGCGCGCATCAGGCCGGCCAGTCCCACCACCAGGCCGCGCCGGACCGTATTGCGCACCTGGGGAGAGGCTGCAAGCGCTGTCACGGCTACCGCGATCCCGACTTCGGGTTCGACAAAATCTTCCAGTGCCATCTCTATCTCCTCTTTCGCGCCGCGGGCATCGCCTTGACGCCCTCATAACTACTAGGGTACGCGACAGATGACCACGTGGCAAGGTCCATGCCGCACACTTCGGTTACAGTGAGGACGAGTCGATGATGCGCCTGATGTACCGGCTGGTCACCGCGCGCCGGCCTGGATTGTGGTCTGCGTCGCTCAGCGTGGCGGTACTGCTCGCGGGGTGCGGGTCGCCGGCCGCCACGCCCACCGCGACGCTCCCGGCAACGGTAGCGCCGCCTGCGCAGTGGAGCGACCCTCACTCCGGACTTCTCATCACTGTCGAGCGGCAGATATATCACCGCGACTACGTCCTCCTGTTAGTCACGATGCGCAACCGGAGCGCCCGCGCCTATCAACCGAGCGGAGCGCTTGGATGGGCCGCGACATCCCTTCTCGGCCCCTCGAGTCCGGGGACGACCACCGTTTGCGATGCCGACTTTTCGCGCGGCAACGGGCTGGACTTCCAGTCGTTTCCGGCGCATGCGGTTCATCGCGGCTGGATCCGCTGCGACTACAACGCAAAGAGCTACGGCTTCGTGCTTTCGTGGGAGACCCACACCATCGGCGACTACGTTATTCGCCGCTGAAGCCGGCAGCCTGGAACGAGCCAGGAGCTCCTCGCACGTGAACCGCCGAAGGTCGTCGGTTCAGCGCGCGCCGGCCGCGAAGCGATAGAGCGCCCTCCGCGGCGTCCCCCTTGGGACCGCCGTCCACCCACCAACGCGCCAGGCCGGTGGCGCGGATCGAGGAGGCGTGCTCTCCGTTCGGACAGGGGCGGCAGGCACTGAGTCTATCGCTTCGGTGGGTGTGCAGACTCCGGTTCCGCGGTACGGTCAGCATAACAGCACAGACCGCACGCACCCCGGTCGCAAGGAGGCCATCATGATCGATCGGAGCTTTTCCGCCAGGTACCCATCGTTCAGCGATACAGAATTCTCGGCACTCCAGGCACTGCGTGCCAGACACCGCGTCGCGTCGTCGCACTTCACGGAGCGCGAGCTGGCCCATCTCCAGTTTCTTCGCTGGCTGGTCCATCAACCCCTGCATCGCCGCGCATCGACCAGGTCGGTGCACGCGGATCCGAAGCGGATGCTCCCCATCGGGCAGCCACCAATGGACGACTGGATTTGTAGGCTGAAGGCCGCGTACGACGCCGGGTACTACCGAACGGAGGCGGCCCAGGGGTGTCAGACTCCGATTCCCCGGCAGGACGGGACCTCCGCGAGCTCTCCGCTCATATCGAACAGTCCGGCAGCGCCGCACTCCACCCGGGTGACGCGGCGACAGGGCCGGCGCCGATGGTGGGACGTGTTCAACCGGAGCATCGCGCGATAAGCGCGATCTGTCTATTCCGGTTCCATTCAAATCCCGTGTGCCGGCGCCTCCGCGCCCCGCGCCTGACGGTTTAGAAACACCCACGTAGAAACGAGGTACGAAATGGAAGCGAACAATCGTGGACGCCCGTCGCTGGAGGCACGGCTCGACGAGCTCGACCGTCACATGGACCGTCTGGAGGAGAGAGCCGCTCAAACGAGAGCGGATGCGCAGGCTCGTCTGAGGCCACGGCTCGATGCCCTCCGAGCGCGCTCAGCCGGGGTGCGGACTCAATTGCATGACAAAGTGGGCCGTGACGATGCGGCCAGCGACGAGGCACTCCGCGAGCTTGGCCATGCGCTCAACGACATGTACGCGGAGCTGGGGGACCGGCCGGGGCATGTGTAACGTGCTCGTGCTGGACGGTTTCCCATGACAACACTCGCCTGGTTGCTCATTGCCTATGGCGTTGCCTTCGCGATCAACGCGATCCCGGCATTTATGCCCGCCACCTGGGCGGTACTCGCATTCTTCTACGTGCACTACAAGCTGCCGCTGCTGATCCTGACCATCGGCGGCGCAGTGTTTTCGACGCTGGGGCGTCTCGTCCTTGCCTGGGTGGCACGTCACTGGGGGCGACGGATAGTCCCGGCCGCGAAGCGCCAGGAGCTCGATGCCCTCAGCAGCTGGCTTGAGAATCGCCCGGCCTGGCAAGTTCCCTTCGTGGTCTTTATCTTCTCGGTCATCGGCGTCATCCCCTCGAACCAGCTCTTTATCGGTGCCGGTCTCACCACCACGCCCCTGGCCCCCGTCGCCCTCGGCTTCTTTGCCGGCCGGGCGATCAGCTACACGGGAGCGGCGCTACTTACTTCCAGGGTGACGTACAGCCTCGAGGGCCTGCTCCGCAACTACTGGAGCAGTCCAAGCGCATGGCTGGTTCAGCTCGTCTCCCTGGCGGCCATCGTCGCCTTCACCATGATTCCGTGGTCGAAGGTGCTCCACATCTCGATTCCCACCGAAGCTCGCGCGCAGCAGCCGGCGGGGTAACTAAAGACCACAGGCGTTCCGACTGAGGCTCTGCCGAAGGGCCTCGCTCATCGGCCAGGTCTCCCACACCGAACACACTAGCGGACTGGTGGGTGTGCGATGAGGCACGAAGGCATAGGCTGAAAACTGGAAACGGCGCATTGAAGCCCAAATTCACAGGAGTACAAGGTATGTCAGCAACGAACGAGCTCCACAAACTGACCGACAAGGCCCAGGAGGCGGAACAGAAGGCAGCCGACGCACGGCATCAGGCCAAGGCCGATCTGGAGAAGGCTGTCCAGAACTCTCGCGCCTCGATCGAGGCCCACACGACAAAAATGCGAGAGAGCGCGAGCGCGTCCGGTCAGAAAGCTTCCACCTGGTGGGGTGAGCAGCAGCTCGCCTGGAACGCCCACGTCGCCAAGATGCGCCAGAGCATGGATGAGCGGAAGGTGAAGCACGCGGCGAGGGCGGCTGAGCAGGAAGCCGAGCAAGCCGAAGCCGACGCTTCTTTCGCAATCGACTTCGCCTACGGGGCCATTGAGGCGGCCGAGCTCGCGGTCCTCTACGCCATCCTCGCTCGAGAGGACGCGGACGAGGCGGCGGCGGTTAGCGCTGGAAGCACTCGATAAGCCGGCTCCGCCGGCTCCGGACGGCGCCGCCCAGGCAATTCTCCCGTCCTGAAGAACAGTGATGTCCGCGCCGTTTCCTCTCAGGGCGGGCCAGTTAAGAACGGAGCGACCCCTGAACCAGACTCGCGCTCGCAGCGAGGGTGAACCTCTGGACGGTACATACCCTCGCCTCGCGCAGTCCGTCTACACCGACAAGCAAATCAGTCCCCCGCCAGGCGCTCGAGTTGCCGGCAAGACTCGCAACGAAGGTCTAGAGTGCCTTTCGAAACCCGGGGCCGGCCCCATCGCCGAGCTCCCGGGGATGGAAAGCGTCACTACATTCTCTGGAGGTGTTGAAGTGGCAAATACGTCGACTCGCAGATTTTCGAGAGTGCTCCTCGCTCTGCCGTTCATCCTGGGCGGCATGGAAGCGGTGCGTGACCCCGGCCCGCGCGTGGAAGAGGTGAAGGCGACAGGGGTGCCGATTCCGGAGGCGGCGGTCCGCGTGAACGGCATCGTCATGGTCGCCGCGGGTATCGCGCTGGCCTTCGCCCGGCTGCCAAAGCGAGCAGCCACGATTCTTTCGCTGGTGCTGCTTCCGACGACACTCGCCGGCCATGCTTTCTGGAGGGAGTCCAGCCCGCAGAAGCGCGCAGGCCAGTTGACTCACTTCATCAAGAACCTGGCGATGATCGGCGGGCTCTTGAGCGTGCGCAACGGGTAGCGGGGTGAGCAAGGGCGGGATGCGCGGTGCGGCCGTGAACCGGAGAACGCTGCGCGGAGGCCCGACCAGACCGTTTCGGCCCTACAGGAAAGCGTCGAGTGCGATACCGGGCTCACCATGGCAAACCGGTTCGGATCGAATGAAGCCTTGGAGCTCAGCCAACGCCGGGTCGCCGGTGTTGGCTGAGAGTGCATCGAGCATCATCGAGGTGCGCCGCCAGGAGTATCGGGCGCCGCAACAGGGACGTGACCGAGGTTCCAGGCGCCACCCCTTATGGGCGGTGGGAGATCACCTGCTCAGGATGAGCGGGACTAAGGGGAAGCTTGATCGCCTGGGGCGGCATCTCCCCCTACAGGCTCTACGCCGAACCGGGTGACGTGCTTCGATTCTTCCTGCAGGTTGCGAGTGCCGCGCGCAACGACCTTCGCGGCCCTGACGCCGGCGGAGACGGCGGCGCCGGCGCCGCGATAGGCCACACGCCTGGCCTTTGGCGACACCGCCAGGGCGGTCACAATGATTGCAATCCCGCTGCTGAGTTTCATCGTATCCATCCTAACTGTCCCTGCGTGGGACCCTGGGCGTAATCGCCCGGCGGCACCCCCGGCGCGGTCCCGTGTGAGAGGCACTGCGCGGTGCTGCCAAACAGTTGGGCCGAGCCCGGGCCCCCGCCCCGTGGTCTTCGCCTACCCGGCCTCCAGGTCGGCGAGGGTCGGTGCGTCGGCAAGGCCCGCCGGCACACCGGCTCAGGCGCGCTGTTTGTCGTTGTTCTCGACTGCGATTGTTGGGACCAGATGCTCCATGCGCTCCAGATCCGCCTGCGCTGACACGAGGTACACCTCACCACTTTCGTGGTTTACCGCATCGACCATCGCCACCGGTATCTTCAGGACCGGCTCATCGAGAAGCACGTCTCGGGCGATCCACATCACGCCCTCGGCCGGATCGTAGCGCTTGATCGTGCCGAGCTCGGTGGGGTCTGAAGTGAAGACGCGGTAGCCCAGGGTGACGGCATCCTTCAGATCGTTGATTGGCGCTCGGCGCACGACGACTGCGGTCCCGTCATACCCGCTGGGTTCCGTGGTGACTGCAATCGCCGCGCCGTATTCGTCCTCGACGCGCGTCGTGCGAGGCGGCGGGTTGGAGAAGTTGGCCCTCAGCTCGTCATCAGTCATGGAGAGGAAGAGCTCTCGCTGATCGATGCTGATGATAAGCCGAAACGGCACATGGAGATGCTTCTCCACGAACGGATTGTCCTTCCTCTGCGGCGACGGGCGCGCCTGGACGGTGAAGTAGCCGGGAACACGGTGGATTTGCCACACCGCTCCTGCTTTCTTTCCTTCCCTGTCGTACACGTCGAGTCCCGGTCTGATCGCGTCTCTGATACGAATGGTCTCGGTGATCGTTCCATTGGGGTCTGCCATGATGGACCTCCTTTCTCTGAAACCATACGGCTTCGCTCGCCGCCGCACACCCACCATCAAGCCAGATCGCATGAGCCGTCGCGTGGCGGTCCCCCTCCTTTTAGCCAGGTATACTCTGGCGTTGATTCTGGGTCAGTTCCCGAGCACCGCCAGAATCACTCAACTCGGACGAGAAGCACCGGACACGAGGCGGTCCGTACGACCTCGTCGGCCACGCTTCCCCGCATGGTTCGGGCGATGCCACCGCGCGCGTGCGTTGCGAGTGCAATCAGGTCCGCGTCCTGCTCGCGGGCGATCTCGATGATGGCCTCCGGAGCCCGCATCCGCGGTTCCCGGCATTCAACATCCAGGCCGCGCGCGGTCCAGAAGGTCTTGGCTCCCGCCAGGTACGAGTCATCCTCCTCCCGGATCAGATCATGGGTCTCGTACACAGATTCCAGCAACGTCGAGGCTGTGCCGGCCTCGCTTAGGGCCATTGCTCCGGTGGGCGTGTCCTCAACCGGCACAAGCGCGCAGACAAACGTAATCTTCGAGTTAAACGCCCGCGCGATTGGCTCAACCGCGGGCATCACCGCTTCTGCTTCCCGCGATCCGTCGAGGGCGACCACGATGTTCGTGTACTCGTGCTTGCTCTCTCTGGACTCAGCCTCCACCGGCGGCTCGGTCTGCTCGCCCGTGGCTCCGGGCGCCCTCCCGCTCTCTGATTTCCGGCGCAGTGCGTCCACGGCGCGTTTAGGGCTTGCAAGCTGTCTCACGATCTGCCTCTTTCTACCCGGCCATCAACCATCGGTCGTGGCGACGTGGTCCAGCCGGGCAATCACTACGGTACGCCTCTGAAGCTGGGTGCACACCATCGATTTATCCAGACCTTGCTCGGCCCGAGAGCGAGATCTCCCCGCGCATTGGCCAGTAATGCAATCCGGCGGAACTAGCGTTGTGGTGGGTGTTCGTGTGTGGGCGCAGGGATAAGGTGTTGATGCAGGAGCGTTACCAGGATGAGCCAGGGCTTCGCCTGGCTACCGCTCGGCGAGGAGGAGCCGTTGAAACAACGCGAATGGCAGCCAAATCTTCAACGCATCGCTGTCGTTCTTGGCGCGCTCTTGATACTTCTCGTTTCACTCGTCCTCCTGTACATCTTGCTTCAGGTCTTGCTGCGGTTCGGCAACGTCCTTGCACTCTTCATCCTGGGCGCCCTCGTCGCCTATATCCTCAATCCCGCGGTCACGTGGATCGCCGCGCGTGCCGGAAAGCGATGGGTGGGGGCGCTCCTGGTGTACGCCGGCGCGGCCGCGACACTGGCGGTGCTCGCCTTGTTGCTTCTCCAGCCGCTCGTCAATGAGAGCTCGTCGTTGATTCAGGCCCTGCGCAATCCGACGGCTGGATCGACGCAGGCACTCAGCCGAGTCTCCGACCGCTCTCGAGCGGTTGGCGGCGAGCTGCAGGCGCAGCGCGTCCTTGCCCGAGACGGAGCGCCGATACCGCTCAAGCGGGTGAACCAGATTCAGACCGCGGTCGCGGGCATCCAGGACGAGCTGACGGCGCTGGGCGCAGCTCCGGTCCATGCGCGTGCGCATACCAGTGCCGCCAAGCGCAACGAAAATGTGAAGCCCCAGATCGAGGTCCCGCCGAGCTATCTTGCCCCGCTGCAGGCGTCGATAGCCGCGCTCGGGGCGGACTACCGGCGGGCCCTCCGTGACCCGGCGTCGCCGGCCGTACCAGCCCTCACCCGCTCCATTGCCGATGCCAAAAGGTTGACCTTACAGGCCCAGGCGCTGCACTGGACCCTGTCGACGACGCCCATCCTGCTGCTCGACGCCCAGACGTGGGCAGATCAACACGGTATCGCAGTTGACGTCACGCAGTCGGCCGGGCAAGTCGGGAGACAGATCTCGTCCCAGATCAGCTCGCTCCTCGACAACACGGCGGCCATCCTCTCCCAGACTGCCGGTCTACTGCTTGACGTCGTCCTCGTCCTCATCATCTCCGTCTACTTCGTGATCGACGGCGAGCGAATGGTACAGGGCGCGGTGGCACTCGTGCCCGACGCCTATCACCGGCAGGCGACCTTCTTTCTCACAAGCCTGGATTCCGTCCTCGGTGGCTACATTCGGGCCCAGATTCTTCTCGCCCTACTCGCCGGCCTGCTCGCCGGTGTCGGAGCGGCTGCTCTGGGCGTTCCATTTGCCCTCATCATTGGGTTCAGTACCTTCATGCTCCAGCTTCTACCGGTAGTTGGCGCCATGCTGGTCTACATCGTCCCCATGATCATCGCCCTGCTCTTCACGTCCATGCCCACTCCGCTGGTGCTGCTCGCGTACTTCATCATCTTCGAACAGGTCGTGACCAACGTCATCGGGCCGCGAGTAAACAGCAAGTCGGTGGGGATCCATCCACTCGAAGCCATGGCGGCTGCCCTGCTTGCCTACCCTATCGCCGGCGTTCTCGGCTCCTTTCTGGCCGTCCCGACGGCCGGCCTGCTCCATGTCATGGTCGGCGAGGCCTACAGGTCGCGCCGCGCTGCGAGCCGCTCGCCTGAGGATGCTGCCGCGAGCGCGAGTCATGCTTCTGTGTCCGACGAGGCGTCGGTGCCGGTGCGCGAGCCGGCTGCCGCCGGCAATCCGTCCCCCACCGGAACCTCGCTAGGCAGCATGTGACAGCGTTGGGCTCACGTTGCGACGTCATCCTGTCGCGGTAGCGAGTAGGCACGGTGGCGCGGGCCAGCAGGATTGGGGCTACGACTGGCGCAAAGGAGAGGGGCACGCGCTCTCACGACTGGCGCTTTATGCGGTGTTCCGCCGCCCGTAGAGGCATACGCTGTGTCCATGGAAAGCGACGTCGCATCTCCCCTTCTCGGCCGGCAGGCCCCGGACTTCACGCTCCCGCGGACACGCTACCAGGTCTTCTCCACGCGTGATGTCCAGGGCGCTCCTGTAGTCCTGGTGTTTTACCCCGGAGACTGGGATCCGGTGTCCGGTCAGCAGCTTCATCTGTATCAGGAGTATCTCCCCGAGCTGCGCCGCTTCGACGCCTCGCTGGTTGCCATCTCGGTCGACAGTATCTGGAGCCACGCGGCGTTTGCGCGAACGCTCGGCCTGTCCTTTCCACTCGTCTCTGACTTCCAGCCGAAAGGACAGGTTGCACGCGCCTATCACGTGTACCGGGAGTTAGAAGGTCGGAGCGGTCGCGCGCTCTTTGTGGTCGATGCCGGAGGGGTCATCCGCTGGAGCCGTACGTTTCCGGCCAATCTCAATCCAGGAATCCAGGGCATATTGAGCGCCCTGCAGACACTCGACGAGAGGAGGACGCTACTGGAAGAAACGACTTCTGGACCGATGTCACTGACGGAACGAATAGATGGAGGTTACTGATGTACCACGCACTAGTCCGCAATACTCGTCTCCTCGCCCTGAGCGGCGTGGCCGCTATCGCCTTCGGCGTCATCGCCCTGGGCTGGCCGAACCTGACCTTCGTGGCGCTGCTGGCGCTCTTCGGCGCCTTCGCCTTCGTCATCGGGGGCTTTACCCTGGCAACC
>DATGJB010000030.1:0-19760 GCA_035295425.1 Chloroflexota bacterium
GACAAGGGTCACATACGCGGAAAGGCCGGCCGGAAGCGCCGCGATTGCCGGCGCGAGCGCGCCGGCCGGATCGGGGTGCGCCAGGTCGCCAAGCACGACATCCAGCAGCAGAGCCGCCGCCCTGGGCCGGTCCGCCAGCTCGGTCACCATCGATGCCCGCAACCGGCCGTCGATCATGGGATGCGCCCGCCCCCGGGTATACTCATCACCTCCCAGATCAAGCAGCCGGTGTGGCACACCCATGCGGTCGAGCACCTGACCTGCCTCGCTGCACAGCGTGCCTCCCGCGAAGAACCCGAGCACGGGCCCGCTGTTCGCGCGCCCGATTCGGTCGGCAGGGACGGTAGCCGGACCGAACCACTGAGAGGAGTCGCCTCCCAGTCGCTCGACGACCATCTGGGCTGCGTCGGTAATGGTCGTCACATACGAGACGGCGCCCTCGCTCGGCGGCATCTCTCCCAGCAGGCAGGCAATCACGGGCTTTCCGGCGCGGATCAGTTCGCGATGCAGCAATCGCATGGCGCTGTCACTCGCCGGCTTGGTGACCACAGCAATGAGCTCCACCTCGTCGTCGGCTGCCAGCATGGCGATGGCGCGGCGCGTCATGGATCCGCGAACTGCCCCGGAGAGGTCACGCCCGCCGGTTCCCAGAGCCTGCGCGATCCCGATGCCGGCGAGATCGAGCAGACAGCTGACGTGCTGGATACCGGTGCCGGACGCACCCACGATGCCGACCGGTCCGGGCCGCACGCGGTTGGCGAATCCCAACCCGACGCCGTCGACAATCGACGTTCCGCAATCCGGTCCCATCATCAGCAGTCCCCGCTCGCTGGCCAGCCGCTTGAGACGAGCCTCGTCACGGAGACTGACGTTGTCACTGAAGAGGAAGACGTGCATGCCGGCCCGCAGCGCGGCAAATGCCTCAACCGCGGCGGACGGTCCGGGCACCGCGATGACGGCAAAGTTGGAGCCGGCCTGGCCGACCGCCTGCTCAATTGCGCGCAGGGGAGCGGTCGGGAGCCGCTCCTCGGGAGGGCGCGCACGCAGCAGCTCTTCGGCGCGCGCCAGTGCCGCGTCCGCGACCGCCTCGTCATCCCCGACGACGCTGATCAGCAGATCGTCCGTCGTGGCCTGAACAGTCGCGTCGAGCAGTCCATCATCTGCCAGCAGCCTGAGATTCAAGGGAGTTCCCATAACGGCCGCAGCCCGTGCTACACCGGGAAGCGCTGCGAGCGTCTCGGAGACACGCATCAGCTTCACCGAGTCGTAATAGGAATTGGGGCGAACCAACCAGCGCAGGGCCACCCGCTCCCTCCGTCCGAACCGCCGCCTACCGGCCGGGACCACTCCGCAGCCACGTAGCTCCCGCAGATGTGGTCTATGCCGAGCAGTATATCCCGCCCGGGTGCACCTTCACCGGGTCCATGTGTTCACAGTACGTCGAGTGGCCGATTCGCCGCTACTCCACTCTGACCGATTAGCCAGCGCCTTCACTCTCGTGGATCGTCACTGACTCGATGACAACCGGTGCGACCGGGGTCGATCCTTCGCCGCCCGGCCGGGTCGGCGCCGCCGCAATGCGATCGACCGCATCCAATCCGTCGCTGACCTGTCCGAAGATCGTGTAATTGGGCGGGAGTCCGACATCGGCGCCATGGACGATGAAGAATTGGCTGCCGTTCGTGTTCGGGCCGGCATTGGCCATGGCGACGATGCCACGGGTATAGCGCCGCCGTACCGGCTCATCCCGGAATTTGTAGCCAGGTCCGCCCCGCCCGGTGCCGGTCGGATCGCCGCCCTGAATCATGAATCCCTCGATAACCCGGTGGAAGGGGGTCCCATCGTAGTAGCCCTGTCGCGCCAGGAATACGAAGTTGTTTACCGTCTCGGGCGCCTCTTGCGGTAAGAGCTCGATCGTCACGGTACCCTCCGATGTCCTGACGTCGGCGCCGTACCGTTTCTTCGCGTCAATCGCCATGGCCGGCGGCTGTTTCCACTGCTGTTGAGTCATCGCGCACCCCCTCTCTGGTATCTGTGTCGGTCGGGCGGAATCCCTCACTCCGGGTCGGATCCGCTTATCGTCGAAGCATGGTCTTGAGCTGCCGCCTCGACCGCGATGAATTGATGCCGGCCATGGCGGACCTGACGCCGCAAGCCAACGCGGCATACGGTAGACGCCAGGGTGCAGAGCACGCGATGCACGGATCGAGCGAGCTCCAGGGCATGGCGCCGAACTACCTCACGACGGGTCGGCTGGAAAGCCCAGACCAACAATATGGCTCCGGGCAGCTCGATCACCACGGCGCGAGCCACGGCGTAGAGAAGCGGCCAGCCGGGACCGGCGGAGGTCACATCGAGCCAGACATCGGTGCCAAGCAGGGTCGCGGTGGCGACTGCCGCCGACTCTGCCTCCGGCCGGCTACGGAGAGCCAACCAGGCAGTACAAACCAGCGCTAGAGTAATCGCAATGTCGAGACCGACCCAGAACAGGCGGTAATGTTGAATGGTGGACCGCGTCGGGAGGGACAGCCCGAGATAGACGATCCAGGGAATCAACGCGAGCGAGCACGCCAGAAGGAGCAGCGGCACAGCCCGCGCCAGCTTTGGACTCGGCGTCGACCGTCGCGTCGCCGCACGGCCCTCCGGTGCAGCCAACTCCAGCGTGCCGAACTCTTCCGTGGAGTGGGCGCGGCGGCGAGGGGGGCGGGGACGCCTCTTTGGCCGGGAGATCATGGACGGAACGATGCACCTGGCACGTCGGGGGGCGTGCCGCACCGTCTCATCATACGCCGGATGCGTCACATCGGCCGCCCCGATTCGCAGGCGCGCAATGGCGGAGTCAGGGTTCCGCATACGTCGCCCGCCGGAACGAAATTTCCCTTGCAGCCTCAATCAGGCACTCGACCGGGGCGGCGGAACGCTCTACAGTAGAGAGGAGATGGTGTCTCCATGGGGACGAAGACCGACGTCGACGTTCATCCGCCGGGAAGGGATCAGAGATGCCGCGATATGAAGGAATGGATGACCTTCTCCAACGAGTGCGTGAGCACCTCTCGAATGGAGCAGCGCCGCCTGAGGAAAGCGGGGGCGGTGACCTGCTTGTCCCGGCGCCCGCCACCGACCGCTACGCCGAGGCGGTGGCAACTCTCGCCCTGCTGCTGCGCGACGCCGGGCAGGCACGCGAAGCCCTGAGCGTGGGGGCCATCAACGCTCTGTCACGCGAGGAGATAGACGATCTTCTGAAGTTGCTGGGCAAGGTCTTCGAGGAGCTGGCCGGCTGCGAGACTGCGCTGCACCACGCGGCGCCGTTCGAGTAACCCCGTACCGAGGCGAGTAACGCTCTTCACCACCGGAGGCGTTACGCTCAGGTCGTGGATTGCCGAGAGACGTTCGATCCCCACGAATTTCGCCACGCGCTGAGCCACTTCGCCACCGGCGTCACCGTCATTACCACCCAGGGCGCCGGGCACCCCTACGGTATGACTGCCAATGCATTTGCCTCGGTATCTCTCGATCCGTCGCTGGTGCTGGTGTGCGTCGTCGACGGCCGGGAAGGCAGCGAGCGGATTCGGGAGAACCGCGTCTTCGCCGTCAATGTACTCAGCGGCCACCAGGAGCAGCTCTCCCGCTACTTCGCCTCCGACGATCGCCCGCGCGGTTGGGCGACCTTCGAGCGGATCCCTCACCGACTGGCGGCTACCGGCTCTCCCATTCTCGACGGCGTCGCTGCCTTCTTCGACTGCCGCGTCACTGCCGCACATCCCGCCGGCGATCACGTCATCTTTATCGGCGAGGTCGTCGCGCTCGGCACCAACCCTGCCGAATCGCCGCTGCTCTTCCATCACGGCGTCTACAAGCGTCTGCCGGCCGGACCGGAGGTATGAGCTCCGGCCGGCTACCCGCCGATATACGACATCTCGATTTTTGGCAGATCGACGGTCCGTGCGGAACGAATCTCGGAGTAGCGGTCGGAGCGCTGGCCCCAGACTGTGCGGAGAAGCCCGGTCAGCTCCTCGTCGGTGGCGCCGCTCCGAAGGAGCGCCCGGAAATCGTGGCCGCGTACGCCGAAGAGGCAGGTGTAGAGCTTGCCTTCGGCCGAGAGCCGCGCCCGCGTGCAGGCGCCGCAGAAGGCCTGGGTAACAGAGGCAATCACGCCGATCTCGCCCCGCCCATCGCGGTAGCGCCAGCGCCGTGCCACCTCACCCGGGTAGTTGGGATCGATGGGCTCAAGCGGCCACTCCGCATCGACCATTCGGATTACCTCGGCGGCGGGCACGACATCGTCCATTCGCCAGCCGTTGGTATGGCCGACATCCATGTACTCGATGAATCGCAGAATGTGACCCGTCCCCCGGAAAAAGCCAGCCATGTCGCAGACGTGGTGGTCATTCACCCCGCGCTTGACTACCATATTCACCTTGATGGGATGGAGCCCGGCCCGGTCGGCGGCCGCGATCCCCTCCAGCACGTGGTCGACCGAGAAGCCCACGTCATTCATCGCCGTGAAGACCTTGTTATCCAGGGAATCGAGGCTGACCGTCACCCGCTCGAGCCCGGCGGCTCGGAGCGCCGCCGCCTTGCGCGGGAGCAGCGAGCCGTTCGTGGTGAGCGTCAGGTCGCGCACTCCGTCGATGTCGCGGAGCATGGCAACCAGCCGCTCAATATCCTTCCGCAGCAGCGGCTCGCCGCCGGTGAGCCGGATCTTTTCGACACCATGGGCGACGAACAGACCCGTCAGACGCACGATCTCCTCGAAACTGAGCAGCTCGGCACGCGGCAGAAAGGCAAAGTCGCGGCCGAACACTTCCTTCGGCATGCAATACGTGCATCGGAAATTGCAGCGGTCGGTCACCGAGATACGCATATCGCGTAACGGGCGCCCGAGACGGTCGGTCAGACTCATGAGTCATGATACGGCACCCTCAAGAAGCGCCAGATCAGGGCAGAAAGTAAAACACGATGGCGGCCATGGAGTAGAGCATCATCAGCTGGAGGCCCTCCAGCCAGTTGCTTTCGCCGTCCTGCGAGACAAAGAAGAAGATGCCGACGACGAGCGCCAGGACCGCGATCTCGATCGGATTGAAGACCAGCGTCATCGGATGCCAGAGAAAGGAGAGGAGCACCAGGACGGGCGCCACGAACAGCGCGACCTGGATTGCCGACCCCGAGGCAACGCCGAAGCTCAGATCCATCTTGTTCTTGCCGGCCAGGATGACGGCCGAGAAATGCTCGGCGACGTTCCCCACGATCGGTATGATCACCAGACCGACGAAGAGCTCGCTGACACCGGCGGCCGCGGTTACCGGCCGCACCGTGCCCAACAGTACCTCACCCTCCAGCGCCACCATGATACTGGCAAGAATCAGCCAGAAGACGCTCCATTGCCAGCTCCATTCGGGGCCCTGTTCGTCCTGCACCAGCGCCACGACCGCCTCCTGCTCGCCGGAAAAGACGTCGCCTGTCTGCGGCTGCCGCCCCCGCCCCCCACGCAAGCCGGCGATGTCATAGAGCATGTACGCGCCGTAGCTGGCGATGAGAAGGCAGGCGACAACCGCACTCAGCGTCTCGACGTTGTGGCGGGGCGACGTCACGGCGAAGAGCGAGGGTAGAGCCAGGCTCGCCACGGAGAGGATCATCAAGACGGCGTGGTGCCCGACGACCTCCCGGCTAAAGCGCTGAATCCCATTGCGAATGCCCCCCCAGAAGAGCGACATCCCGACGACCAGCGAGGCATTGCCGATGACCGAGCCGATGATCGTGGCCTGTGCCAGCGGCACCAGATTGGCACGGATCGCCAGCGCCCCAACGATCAGCTCCGGCACGTTTCCGAAGGTCACGTTCAGTAGCCCTCCGGTAGCGGAGCCGACGCGGTAGGCCAGCTCTTCCGTCGCCTTCCCGATCAGTGCCGCCAGTGGGATGATGCCGACCGCGGTCAGGCCGAAGAGAAGCCCCTCGGGGGCGTGAAGGTAGGACAGCGCAAAGCCGGCCACGCCGATGGGCAACAGGAACCACATCCAGCGCGGCATCGCCTGTCCTCCTTGCACCGGTGCGGCTACCCGAGCATATCGAAGCCTGCTCCACTACTCAGGGGAGCCGAACCGCCGATCCCGGGATCACTCCGATTCGGCCGCCGCACCCGGCATCGGCAGCGCAGGCGTGCCTGGCACTATGCCCTCCACTTCGAGCTGCTGCGACGAGTGGCGGCCCGGTGAGTGATTTTGCCCTTGCTGCTCGAAAACTACTGAGTACAATCGGGAAGGGGCAGGCGTCCTCACGCCGTCGCGCGTGGTGGTTCAAGGGGCACACGCATCCTCTATTGCGTGCTGTGCGCCCACGGCAGCCGTAGAGGGGAGAGTGTGGTCAAGCGGATTCTGATCGTCGAGGACGAACAGGATGTCGCGGAGCTTGTCGCGGACGTTCTCGAGCTTGAAGGCTTTCAGGCCCGGGTGACCGTCGGTGAGACCGCGCTCGACGTAGCGCTGGCCTTCCGGCCCGACGTGGTGCTCCTCGATCTCATGATGCCGGTTGTCGACGGCTTCGAGGTGGCACGGCGCTTGAGCGCCCACGCCGAAACTCGCGACCTGCCCATTGTGGTGATGACCGCCATGCACGATGCCACAGCCCGGGCTGCCGAAGTAGGAGCCGCCCACGTGCTCGCCAAGCCCTTCGACATCGGGCAGCTGGTCAAGACCGTCGAGCAGGCCGCACACTGACGGCACACCGTGGGTCTCCGATTCCCGTGACCTCCGGCGATGTAGCTGGCGAGTCGGTTCGGTATCTGCAGGATCTGCTGCGCATCGACACGACCAATCCCCCGGGTGGAGAGACCGCGGCGGCCGAGTATCTCGCGGGAGTTCTCCGGCGAGAGGGCTATGAGCCGGTCGTACTCGAGTCGGCGCCGGGCCGTGGGAACGTTGTCGCGCGCTATCGCGGCACCGGCGAGCTGCCGCCGCTCTTGCTGTACGGCCATCTCGACGTCGTCACCGCCGAGGCGGACCGCTGGACGCACGGACCGTTTTCCGGGGTCGTGGCCGACGGCTGTGTGTGGGGGCGAGGCGCTCTCGATATGAAGAGTATGGTTGCCCAGGAGTTGATGGTCATGCTGCTCCTGATGCGTCGGGGGGTGCGGCCGGCGAGAGACATCATCTTCGCGGCTACTGCCGACGAGGAGGCAGGGGGCCATGCAGGAATCGGCTACCTGGTCGACTACCACCCCGACCTCATCCGTGCCGAGTATGCTCTGAGCGAAGGCGGAGGCATGACTATGTACTTCGCCGGGCGGCCATTCTACGATGTCCGCACGGCCGAGAAGGGGTACTGCCGCTTCCACCTGCGGGCGCATGGTAGCCCGGGACATGGCTCCGTACCCCGGCCCGAATCCGCGATCGCGGTACTGGCGGAGGCGGTCGTGCGGCTGACGTCGACGCCGCTCCCGTTTCGTGCAACGCCGACGCTGACCGCCCTTTTCGCGGCGCTGGGCGAGACCTTCGGACTCCCCCGCCAGCAGTGGGCGCCCACCGAAGCCAACGTGCGCTCCATGCTCGACCTCCTGCCACCAAGTCTCGTCCACTACCTCAACGCCATCACACGCGATACCGCCGTGCCTACCGGACTGCGGGCCGGAACCCGGATCAATGTCGTGCCGAGCGAGGCTGAGGCGTGGGTCGACGGACGCTATCTACCCGGGCAGACGGCAGAAGGCTTCCTGGAAGAGGTGCGACAGGTGATCGGTGACGCCTGCGAGATCGATCATGTGGATATCAGCCTCCCGCTGGAGGATCCGGCGGCTGGTCCGCTGTACAACCGCATCGTTGCCGTCATGCGCCGTCACACGCCAGAGGCCCCGGTGCTCCCGTTCCTGCTGAGCGGGGCGACCGACGCCAAGCACGTCTCGCGGCTCGGAGCCCGGTGCCTTGGCTTCAGTCCGGTCCGCGTCTCGGCGGACTTTCCGGCCGAGCAGCTCGTTCATGGGCACGACGAGCGCATCCCGGTCGACGGCTACCTGTGGGGCTTGCAAGTGCTCCACGACATCGTCGGCGAGTTCTGCGGAGCCTGATCACCGTTGCGGCGCCGGCGCGCCGCCTCACCGGCGCAACGTGTACGATTATCCGCAGGACTGTAGCTCGAAGGAATCGACGCTCCCCCGTGGAAGTACGCACTCGACCATCACCACCCGCCGCGACCCCAGCGGCGACATACGCCTCGTCCGCGTCTCCTCCAGCCGGCGACGCTCCGGCGGCAACGTCCGCGATCGCGCTCTCGCTGGCCGATGCCGCGTTCCCACTGCTCCTGACCGCGTGCGCCCTGACGATCTGGGGGTTGTCGTTGCCCTCGGTCGACCTCAGCCATATGACCGACATCGGCCTCATCTCGGTCCTTCCAGGAGCAGTGTTCCTCGCCATCGGGTTGGTCAATCTCAGCTTCGCTCTGACACTGCGACAGCAGCGCCTCCAGACCTGGCTGATCCTTCTCCACATCGGCATCCTGATCCTGATGCTTTACGGTGTGACCATGTTCGTAGAGCAGGGCGTGCCCCGCTTCGCCGCGACCTGGAAGCACATCGGCATCACCGACTACGTGCTCAACTCCGGGAATGTCAACCCGAACATCGACGCCTATTTCAACTGGCCAGGGTTCTTCATCCTGAGTGCCTTCGTCACCAAGATCACCGGCTTCTCGAGCTCCGAGGGATTGGTTCTGTGGGCTCCCGTCTTTTACAACGTCCTGTACCTCGGACCGCTCTACGGCATTTTTACCTCGGCCACCGGTGACCGCCGGCTCGTCTGGCTCGGCATCTGGCTTTTCTATCTCACGAACTGGGTCGGGCAGGACTACTTCTCACCGCAAGGTCTGGACTACTTCCTATACCTGGTCGTCATCGCCATTGTCGTGACCTGGTTCAAGTCGACCTCGCGCTGGCCCAATCCCGCGATGGGCCGGTATCTGCGCGCTCTCGGTCCGCTGCGAAGGTGGGGCGAGCGCCTGCTGGCGCCCCCCGACGCACCGAATGCGCACAGCACGGCTCTCCAGCGGCTCTCTCTCATCGTCATTGCCGTTGTCCTGATGGCCATCACGGTGCCCAGCCACCAGCTGACACCGTTTGCCACCTTCACGGCTCTAACCGGCCTTGCCCTGTTCAACCGCAGCTCGCTGCGCTTCATGCCCGTCCTGCTGATGGTCCTGACCGGTACCTGGATCAGCTATATGACCGAGAACTTTCTGTCGGGCCACCTGGGCATGGTGGCGGGGCACGTTGGACAGGTCAGCGCTACTGTGAATCAAAACGTGACGGACCGCATCCACGGCAGCTCCGACCATGTTCTGGTAGTGCTGACCGGCGTGGTGCTGTCCCTGGCGATCTGGGGGCTCGCCGGGCTTGGCGTGGTACGCAGCCTTCGCGAGCGGTACTGGGATCTGACACTGGTGCTGCTGGCGGTGGCGCCCTTCACCCTGATCCTGCTGCAGGCGTACGAGGGCGAGCTGGTGCTCCGCATTTATCTGTTTGCCCTGCCGGCCGTCATCTTCTTCGCCGCCGCCCTCTTCTTTACCACGCCGCGCACCGGCCGATCCTGGATGACGACCGTGGCGATCGTCGCGGTCTGCGAGCTCCTCGCGATCGGCTTCTTCCTCAGCCGCTATGGAAACGAGCGGATGGACCACTTCACTCCTGCCGAGATCGCCGCCGTGAAGCAGCTCTACCGGATCGCGCCACCGCACTCCCTTCTCCTGGCCGGCTCCGACAATATCCCATGGCGATTCGCCAACTACGCGACCGAGACTACCGAGTCCCTGGATGACCCGAGCGTCGTGCCGTCCGCCGCCGTCATGGGGAGCACCGGCCACCTCACCGCGGTCGTCGCCGACCTCATGGCCAATCCCAGGTACCGGCGCTCCTTCTTCATCATCACCCGCAGCGAGAAGGCGTACGTTAATCTCTTCCGCGTCTTCCCCGAATACACGCTCGACGATCTGGAGAGCTCACTCGATCGATCGCGCACCTTCCGGGTCGTGTATCGCAACGCCGATGCGATCATCTACACGCTTGAGGCGCAAGTGAAGGGGAAAGCGGCATGACCCACGATCCGAGCGGGCGGCCGGCCGAGGCCCGGCAGCTGGTCTGGCCAGCCATCATCGTCGCCTCGTCGATTGCCGTCGGCATCGTGACACTCCTGGGAGCGTCAACCCCACTGCGGCCGGCACTTGCCCTCTGGTTTCTCCTCCTGTGTCCCGGCATGGCACTGGTGCGGCTGCTCCGGATCGCGGAGTGGATCATGGAGTGGACGCTGGCAATCGCGGTGAGCATTGCACTCGAGACCATCATCGCCACAGTGATGATCTACGACCGCGCGTGGTCGCCTGAGATTGGGCTCGGCCTGCTGATCGCCGTGAGTCTGGGAGGCGCCATTGCCCAGCTTCTGGCGCCGCGCCTGTCGGGTCGAGGCGTGGCTGCATCGTGACGTCGACCGTCAACGAAACGACCCGTCATCTATTTGCGACGACGTCGTACGATATTATCTCCACCACGGCCGGACTCACCGCCATCGTCCTGCTGGTAGTACTGCTGGTGGAGAAGGAAGTCCTCCGCACATCGCGCCGCACCGGTCAGGTCCGGAGCCTTCGCGCGCTCGACGTGGCCATCCTCCCGCTCCTCTTCAGCTTCACTTTTGTGGTGGCGATGCGCTTCGCCGTCGACGTCCTGCATTTCCGATGAGCGTGTACCCCACCCGGCGGTTCGCCTCGTTCCGGCACCACCGAGTGTCCTGAGCCGGCCCCATGTACGATCAGGGTTCCGCCGTGCACTCCTCCCCTTCTGAGCCGGCGCCCGCTATCGCGGTTGGACCGTCCAATCCGGCCCGCGTCGTGTCCATCTACGTGGCCCTGATCGTGGCCGTCCAGGCCGTCGCTCTGCTGGCGGGTCCGACTCCCGCCACCCTGGGCGATGCTGCTCTTGTGGTGGCTATCCTCACCCATTTCGTCTTGAGTCTGCCTGCGGTGGAGCGCGGAAGACGGCAGGGAGCTCCCTCCCACCCGGCCGTTCGGGCCCTACCGGCACTCGCGCTCCTGCCGGTGCTCGGCATCCTCAGCGTCACCATGGTATCCGCGCGCCTGCCTCAGCTCGCCTGGTACGCCCTGGTGGGCATTCCAGTGGCGTTGGGCGTAGCGCTGGTGGTGCGAACGCTCGAGCTCGATCGACGAGACCTCGGCCTCGGAGCGGTATCGGACATGCGACAGCTCTGGATCGCCGCGACCGGCATCCCGCTGGCCGTTCTGGGGTACCTCCTGGCGCGCCCACAGCCGCTGCTCGCCCACCACGACTGGCGCACGCTGATCACCGGAGTTCTCATCCTGACTGTCTTCTCTGGATTTCTCGAAGAAACGCTCTTCCGCGGGCTCATCCAGCCGCGGCTGGTCACGGCTTTCGGGCCTCCGGGCATTCCGCTCACCGCCGTGCTGTTCGCCGCCATGTATCTCGGAACCCGATCGGCTCCGTATGTCCTCTTCGCCGGTGCCCTTGGCTTGCTCTACGGCCGGCTCGCCTCTCGCACCCACTCCATCTGGGGCGTGGCCGTTTCCCACAGCCTGCTCAACGTCGGCGCGATCCTGATCCTGCCTCTGGTTTGGTCCTGAGTGCCGGCGCTCGGAACCACGTCCCGATCCAGGCCAGCGATGCTGGTCAACGCCGCCGATCGGTGGCACTATGGGAATTGATGTTGGTACCTCAGCAGCACGTCAGCTGGAAGGAGTGCACATGAAACTACGCTGGTTCCTCTCGCTCGCCTTCGCCCTGGGCCTCATCCTGCCGCAGATCGCCCGGGCCGCGACGGCGCCCACCTTCGACCACATCTACGTCATCATGATGGAGAACACCAACTACGAAGATGTCATCGGCAACACGACCGATGCGCCGTACATTAATCAGCTGGCGGAGCAATACAACTTCGCCGCCAACTATTACGGCGTCACTCACCCCAGCGAACCGAACTACGTCGCCTCCATAGCCGGGGATTTCTTCGGCCTGCACAAGGATGATCCAACCGTCAGCTTCAGCAATACCAACCTGGTCGACCAGCTCGAGGCCAAGGGCCTGACCTGGGCAACATACCAGCAGGGTCTGCCGTCGGTCGGTTTCACCGGCACGCAGTACCCGACCACCGGCTCCGGTCTGTACGCCAAGAAGCACAACCCGTTCGAGCTATTTACCGATGTTTCGAGCAGCGCCACGCGGCTGCAGAACATCAAGCCGATCGAAGCCCTGGCGACCGATCTGAGCTCCGGCAACGCGCCCAACTATGCATTCATCGTCCCCGACCAATGCCACGACATGCACGGTGTGTCGTCCTCCAGCTCTACGACCTACGGCGAGCCGTGGTGCGCCTATCCGCCCAACTTCACGCTCAATCACGCGCTGATCCAGGCGGGAGACGCGTATGTCAAGCAGTTGGTGACCACCATCATGTCGTCCAAGGCGTGGACCGCGAGCTCGATCATCGCGATCACGTGGGACGAGAACGAGTCGAGCGGGGCTACGAACGCGAACATGGGATATGCCTCCAGCACCGGATGCTGTGGGTCGCCGGCCGGAATGGGTGGCGGCCGCGTTCCGATGATCATCGTCACGAATACGCCGCAGCACACCGTGTCTCTGCACCCGTATAACCACTACTCGCTCCTCCGCACGATCGAGGACAACTGGGGTCTGGGGTGCCTGGCCCACGCCTGCGATGCGTCGGTCCAGCCGATGACCGACCTCATACCGGGCAATGGCCAGACCTACCCAATCGCCGCTACCGGCGGCTTTGCCGTTACCTTCTATAGCAAGAACCCAGGGCAGGGCCTGGTTCTCTTCGGGCCGAGCTGCTCGGCGCTGGTTGAGACCGCCACGCAGGACCTCAGCGCCGGAACCACCACGCACACCGTGCTCGTCCAGGGGAACGACCTGCCCGGAACGGTCGGCAACATCGGTCTCACGCCGGGAACGACCTACTACTACGCGGTGGAGACCACCGGCCCCAACGGAACTGAGTTCGACAACAACGGGGGCAACTGCTACACCCAGACGATCTCGACATCCTGACCCTCCCGGCTCGCATCGCTCGATGGGCCGGCCACGCGGCCGGCCCATCTCCCGATCTCGGCGGGTGACGCAGCCGGCGCAAACGCAGGTCAGGGGAAGGAACGACCGCTATCGCCTGCCGTGCTATGCTACAGCGCCGTTCGTGAACGGTGTGGCTCTGCCGGCGCGACTCGGTAGGGCCACGAGACTGATGGTGGAGACATCGTGGGCAGCGCGGATTCCCGTATCGACGGCAACGGCTGGATCGCACCGCGCTGTCCCTTTCTGGGTCAGACGATGGTCAACGATACGTTCGTCTGCCTCTCCGACGAGGAAGCGATCGCCATCAGCCGGCGTTACGGCGACTCGTACTGCCTGAGCGAGCAGCACGTGAAGTGCAGCCTGTACATCGCCGCGACTCTGGCTGGTACGCCGGTCCTTCCAACCCCGCCGCCGCGTCCGGAGTATGGCATCGTGGAGATAATCGGGGAGCGAGTGGATCGCTCGCCGCAGCTCACGCCAGGACGCACGTCGAGTGCTGAGCTCGGTACGGGCGGAGCTGCCGACCA
Source organism: Chloroflexota bacterium (assembly GCA_035295425.1). Taxonomy (GTDB): domain Bacteria; phylum Chloroflexota; class UBA5177; order UBA5177; family UBA5177; genus DATGJB01. The sequence continues at coordinate 13,624 of DATGJB010000030.1, forward strand.
TGTTGCCGCCGGTGGGGCGGCATCCCTCGAGCTTGCTCCGCTCACATCTCGGGAGGGGCGGGCCCAGGCCATTGAGATCGCCGCCCAGCTCAACAAACTGGTCATGGTTCTCGCCGGGCGGGTGCGAGACCGGCGAGCTGACAATGCGGAGCTCGAGCGACGACTTCGCACTCTCGAGGAAATGGCTGACAACGAGGCATTTCTACGCCGAATGCTCGACACCTCCGAAACTCCGGTGCAGAACGCGCAGGAGATTGCCGCGGTGCAGCAGGTCCTCCAGGCGATCCTGACCAATCCCTCGAACCTGGAGACTCTGGTCGCCCTGGCCCAGCAGCGCGACAGGCTGGACCAGCTGGTAAACGCCTACATTCGTATCCAACGGGTCCTGGATCCGGAATAGAGAAGTCCGGCTGCCTGACGGTGAGAGCTCGCCGGTGCTGCTACGAGCTCGCGAAACGCGACCGGTAGCGCCGCCAGATGCGCTCGACGGCGTCGGCGCGAACCGCCTCCTGCGGTTGGGTGCCGTCCAGGATCTCGACGTTGCGGAAGGACCGGCGAAGCGCCAGTAACGCCTGGCGCTGACGCTCGAGATGCTCCGGCGTGAACTCGCCCTTGCGCCGGTACATCACCTCTCCCGGGACATCCAGCACGAGCAGGAGATCCGGCGCGGGACAGGCGCGCGCCTGCACGGCTAGCGCCCTCGCCTTGAGCGAGGAGATGCGCTGCGGCATCGGCAGGAGCGCGTCGTAGGTGTAGCGATCGAAGATCACCAGCCGGCCACGCCAGCGATGGTACTGGCCGGTGAGATAGCGCGCCCACAGGGTGAGGTTGTAGGCGATGTAGCTGAACGGCGGGCGCCCCAGCACGGACAGCCGTCGGGCCAGTCGGGCCAGATTGCCGGTGCCGACGCCCATGTACACCGGCCGGCTGGGGAAGAAGAAGGACTCCTGGATTCCAGCCGACAGCGTCGACTTGCCGGCGCCATCGGGCCCCATCAGGGCCACCAGCAATCCACGCCGGCGCAGATCGGCCACACGCGTCAGGAATCGTTCGACGCGCACGACTGCCTCCCAAACCCGTCGTCGCCGCATCCGCCGCTGGAGAGGTCGCGCCAGCCGGTCCAGTGCCGACCAGTCGCCGCTCCGCGCCGCGGCGACGATGCGAGCGGCGTCCCAGCCGGATGGACAGCCCGCTTCCGTGAGGCGAGCGAGCGTGCTTCGACTTTCCGCGCTACCCGCCAGCTCCCGGAGCCGGCCTCGATGGCGTTCCGGCACGCTACCTTTGTCCAGCAGACAGTGCAACAACAGCGCCCAGAAGGCATCGTCCGGGGACAGCGCGGCAACAAGACCAGTTCCCACTGCACCGCGGGTCCGGCGCGCTAGAAACTCTTCCGCGTCGAGCCGCACCGCCTGATAGCGGCCGAAGGAAAGCTGCACCGCGATGTGCAGCCAGATCCAGTGGTCGGTGGCAGCGTGGTAGCCGAGATAGAAGGAGTCGGAGCCGTAGCCGCGTGCCGGCAAGCGCACGAACCCAAGCTCGTCAAGCGCGGCGCGGGCCCGCCCCGCGCCGTCCGGGTCGAGCAAGAGATCCACGTCCCCGGCCGGCGCCACGGGGTTGGTCGGAATCCGCAGCAGGCACCAGGCAACGCCCGCGTCATCAAAGCGCCGGAAGAGGGTTTCCAGCAGCGGGTGAATCATCCTGGTCTGGCCGCCCCGAGCCGGGCCGGAAGTACCAGCGAGCGCAGCTGGGTGAGGAGTAGAACAGCCGCGATTACGGTCTGGCTGACCAGCCAGCCGATTCCCACTCCCACGATGCCGGAGCGGCGCAGCAGCAGATAGCTCAGACCCAGGCCAAGCAGGCAGAGCGCACCCTGCACCAGAACGATGGCCTCGGTACGGCGTTGCACCCGCGCAATCGCGATGTAGAGGACGTTCACCAGGTTCGGGATCGCGGCGAGCGCCAGGAGACGCAACACCGGAGTGCCGTTCGCGGAGTATGCACTCCCGAAGACATCGAGGATCAGCGGAGCGGCGACGACGATCACCACGACCAGCGGTACGACGATTCGGGTCAGGTGAATCAGCACGCGATAGCTGTAGCTCGCGAGACGCTGCTCGTCGATCGAGCCCTCGACGGTCAGCGAGGCCGACATGTTCTGGGCGATCAGCTGAATCGAGTAGGCGAAGACCCAGGCGAGATAAAAGTACGCGGTAGCGGCAGCTCCTCGCTCGTGGTCGACCATCAGTGGCAGCAGGGTGGTCGATGCCAGGAAGAAGAGGTAGCCCGCATAGTTCCCGGCCACATAGGAGATGACATCGCGCGGCACGATCGGCGTCGCGTCGGCCTCCGTCGCCCGCATATGCCGTGGAATCAGGCGGCCATAGATGAGCACATTGACGGCGATCACGGCCAGGACAGTGGGGAGCGTCCACGAGAGAAATATGCCCTGTTCCCGGACCGTCCCTGCCAGCACGATCAAGAGGACAATCTTGAGGACGGCGAACACCACGTTTTCTATCGGGACCCACACCGCCTGACGCAGCCCGGTCAACACGAAGTCCTGCAGCGCGAAGATTCCCCAGACCACCGTGGCGAGGATGAACCAGAGAAGGAAGGTCGGGTTCCCGTGCAACAGTCCTGGGACGGGCGACCACACGCTCTGCAATGCGATCAATGCCAGTCCGATCGCGAGCGCAAGGAGCACGTTCGCGGCATAGGCAAAGGTCACGACGCGCCGGGTAGCCCGGCCGGCGCGCGGCAGGTATCGGATCAGGGCGCCGACCAGATTCAGCTGGGCCATGCCCGAGAAGAGGAGCATGGCCGAGATGGCGGCCGAGTTGAGACCAACGTCGGTGCGGGGGTAGAAGCGGGCGGCGAGCGCCCAGTAGATGATCCCCAGCATCGAGCTGGCACCGGCACTGAGAATCAGGGCGTAGCCGTTGTGGAAGAGCGGGGTGCGAGCGTGCGCCAGCAGCCGGGCAAGCGCGGAGTCTTGTCGCTCGCCGGACAGGAGCGGCGCCGGTTCGGCGGTTCGGATCTCACGAACCACGGCGGCTCCTCCCGGCGGAAGCGAGGAGCCGGCGCCGAGTACGCCGCACCACGCGCCATCCCAGGCTGCGGGCCCGCTGCCATGAGCCCGCCCGGCTCACCGTTCGTCCTTCCACCATCGCCCCCAGCGACTCAATCGTGGTATCGGAGAGAACGATGATCCGGGCCAGCGCGAAGCGGTCATCACCGCTGAAGCTCATCGCGTGCTTCACGGCGCACGCCGAGCTGAAACCGGCCTGGCGGACCATCTCCCGCACCGTTCGGCTGTGGTAGCCATGTGGATAGGCGAAGCTCTCGACAGACACACCCAACCAGTCTTCGAGCAGCTGCCGCGAGCGCACGATCTCCTCGCGCGCCTCTTCAGGTGGTAGGGTGTCGAGCTGCGGGTGCGTGTGGGTGTGGGCGCCGACCTCCACGCCGTAGCGCGGAAGCTCGGCAACCTGGTCCCAGGTCAGCATCGGACGGTTCCCCTCGCCGGCTCGCTCCAGCCAGCGACTCGTTCCGTCCAGATAGCCGGTGCACACGTAGAGAGTGGCGGGACAGGCGTATCGGCTCAAGATCGGCACCGCCGCGGCATGGAAGTCGGCGAAGCCATCGTCGAAGGTCACAACCACCGGGCGCGCGGGGAGCGACGGCTCGGCCCCATCCAGCGCCCGCACCATTCGGGTCACGGTGAGCGGCGTGTAGCCGGCGGTTCGCAGCCACGCCATGTGCTGCTCGAAAAGCGCCGGCGCAACGGTCCATCGACGGAAGATTGGGGACGCCTCGGCGGCGATGCTGTGGTACATCAGGATTGGGATGTTGGTCTTCATGCCGGCAGCTCCGAAGCCGGCCGCGACCCATCCGCCGGCGTCCGAGACTCGCCCGCGCCCGTCGCGGTACTGGGCCGGGCGGCGAGAGCGCGCGAGCGGCGCCGGCCCCGCAGATAGGCAATCGGACCCACCAGCATACCCCGCAGCTCGTCGATGGTGAGCTCTCGGGGATATGGCGGCCACACGCTCGCCCTCCGCTTGTTTCGATTCTTCTCCGAGGAGGCACTCAGCGCGTAGCTGATCCCGCCCGGCAGTCTGAGCAACAGGCCGGGAAGCAGGTCGGGCCGTTCGAACACCGTTTCCACCAGGTACGCGGCGAGACCCACGCCGTAACAGTAGATCTGGCGGCGCAGCGTTGCGTACTCGCGGTGATGGCTATGGCGGATGAGCGCCGCGGGCTCGTACGCGATCTGGTAGCCGGACATCACCACCTTGAAGCATATGGCGAGATCCTCCCCGCCCATGGCAGGTCCCCCGGCGCCGAGCGCCGGGTCGAAGCCGCCCAGGGCCCGCAACACCTCCGTACGGAACGCCATGTTGGCCCCCGAGCCGAAGATTCCGGCGGTGTACGGATACAGCCGGCCCCCGGGATGGTGCCGATCCAGGTCGAACACGCGCCGCGAGAAGCCTTTGCTGAAACCGCCGAACCGCTCGATCAAGATCTGGGCCGGCGTCTCCAGCTCCAGCGGAGTGATCATGCCGGTGACACAGGCAACATTCTCACCGGCCGAGAATCCTCTCACCAGCTCGGTCAGCCAGTGGGGATCGACGATCACGTCATCGTCGGTGAAGGCGACGATCTCGCCATCCGCCTCCAGCAAGCCGCGGTTCTTGGCCCAGGAGATGCCGGGCCGGTCCTCCCGAACGCAGCGGGCTCGCACCGACGAATCGGTCCCGGCAAAGGAGGCAACCACCCGCCGAGTTGCATCGGTCCGCGGCGCATTGTCCACGACCACGATCTCGAAGCGCGGGTAGGCCAGAGCGAGCATCGATCGAAGTGTCGCGTCCAGACCAGCGGCGCGGTCGCGGGTCGGAATGACGATACTGACGAACGGAGCGGCCGCGAGCAGCGGCTCGCGCCATGCCAGGCAGCGCGGCGTCGATCCGGCGGGTGCGACGCCCTCCTCGTTCAACTCCGATAGCTGGAGCAGACCGTCTTCGCGCAGGTGGGCATTGATCGACGGCCCAAGCTCCTCCCAGATCGCGGCGGCAAGGCGCTTCGCCGCGAGCCACCCACCCGGGCACGCCACCGGCACGGTTCCAAGCGGACGGCCGTGAAGCCGTACCAGGGTCAGAGCGCGCTCGTACCGGCCGGACGGAAATGGGACGCCGGAGGATTCGGCGCCCGCTGCTATCTCTGGAATGGGACCGGCGAGCTCGACGTCGAGGAGCCGGATCGGCTGGAATCCATTCGGGCCGGCATCACTCACGGCGTTGTAACCTCCGCCGCATCCCCCCGCGGCGGCAGGCCGCCGCTCGTCCCAGACCGCGTCTGCTCCGCGCCGCCGGCACGCCGCAGCGCGCCGGCCGCGTATCCGGCGGCGGTGCAGGCGAATCCGAGAACGATGGCCGCCGCTCGACCCAGCCCGGCCGGATCACCACGAGCGACAGCGCTGACCAGCCCGCTCAGCACGCCCCGCGGCAACACCCGGAGGGTATAGACGCGTTCGGCCGCGAGCCCGTCGCGGGAGCCGACCGATCGCGCCACCAGGGCCTTCGACAGTCCCTCGGCGTAGCAGCGGGCAACGAGATAGCGGAAACCGGCGCGGTGGCGGGGCACGTGGTGGCGCACTCGGGCGGCGGGCTCATGCACCATGACCGCCTCGGGCCACCGCTGCCCAACCCGGATGCAGAGCTCGGTCTCCTCGCACCCCAACGGCCGCCCCCCGACGCGGCCGATACCCGTGCTGAACCCCCCGACCTGGGCAAACACCTCACGCCGGAACGCCATGTTGCACCCGATCATGTTGCGAATAGGAGCTCGGCTGGCGGGAAGTCCGCGATAGCTACAGCCCACGACCCACTGAAATTCCACGGGGAACCAGGCCGGACGTCCCCCTTCCCATATCGGCTCGACCCATCCGCCCACGCCGAGCGCTGCCGGATCGGCAAAGGCATCGAGGAGCTCGGCCAGCCAATCCGGCTCCGCCTCGGCGTCGTCGTCGAGAAACACGACGACGTCTCCGGCGGCGACGGCGATACCTGTGTTGCGGGCACCCGAAAGACCGTGCGCGCCGGTGTTCTCCACGACTTCAACCGCAGGAAGCATGGTGCGCA
>DATGJB010000031.1:0-19371 GCA_035295425.1 Chloroflexota bacterium
CGGAGCAGGCGATCGAGGAGAGCCTCAACGGGCATGATCTTGATCACCTCGTCAGCTATCGCCTCCATCCCAACCGGATCGCCATTGGGTTCCGGCTGCTGGCCCGGAATCTTGCCATTGGCCTCCAGCTCGCCGACTGCAAAAGCGTTGCGACGTGGTGACGCGGGCCACGTTCTCGCCGCACCCTGCGCACCGGAGTGTGACGACCGCATCTGGCCGGCCCGCTCCCGCGTCCTCGAGTCCGGTCACCGGCCGCACTCGACGGGTAGTTCGTCCGGCCGGTCCGCTGCAAAACCGCTGCAAAACACGGTGAACATTCCTGGACGACTATAGCCGACAATGACAGCCGTTGGCGGTTTCGGCTTGTGCAAGCCATTCGGTGAACGTCGTGGTACAACTATGACAGAGATTTGGCCCTTGTCGGGAATTGCTAAACCGCTAAGGGGGCAACTCCTTCGAGGGTTCGAATCCCTCCCTCTCCGCCACACTCTTCGCGCCATCTTCCCAATGGAGTCTGGCGAAGCAGTCGGCCCCCGATCTCGAGGGCCGGGGCACGGGGCCACGGTCTACGAACGGAGCCGGAGACCGCATCGCCGGCGGCCATGACCAGGACCTTTGAAGGAGTGAAGCCAATGGCCTCGACAAAGAAGTCCGCTCGCAGCTCCGCCTCCGAAGTCTTCAGCGACGAGGAGAAGGCGGCCATGAAGGAACTGGTGAGAGAGCGCAAGGCGAGCGGCAACAGGGCCGAAGCCGAAGCGGACTGCCTGGCCAAGATCGCCGATATGCAGCCATCCGATCGTGAAATCGCCGAACGCCTCCACGAGCTCATCTCGAGGATTGCGCCGCAGCTTGCGCCCAGAACCTGGTACGGCATGCCCGCGTATGCCAGAGACGGCAACGTCGTCTGCTTCTTCCAGAGCGCCGGAAAGTTCAAGGCGCGCTACGGCACGCTCGGGTTCACCGATAAGGCCAATCTCGATGATGGCGAGATGTGGCCGACCTACTTCGCCCTCAAGACGTTGACCTCCGCCGACGAGGAGAAGATCGCCGAGTTGGTGACAAGGGCGGTTACGTAAGGCGATCGCGTCCGCTCGGGCCTCGCACGGTCGCTTCGGCCATCTCGATGATGACCTGACCAACGTCCGGGCCCGCTCCCGATGTCGGAGGGTCGGTCGAAGCATGGAGCCGAGATGAGTGCTGATGACCCGAGATCGTCACGTCGACAACCTTTGATGGGGAAGAGCCGCCGGTCTGGCTGCACGCCGAGCCTAATGGTCGAAGCACCGCCGGCGCTTCTTACCTGCCTCCGCGAGCACCGGCGTCACCCGGGTTCGGGGGATGGACGGCTCAGCAGGGCGACCACGCAGGTGATGAAGGTCAGGACACAGAGAAGGAAACACGCCACTGCCAGCGCAGAGATGACGTTGACCCAGGTCTGGGAGGTGGCGACGCTCGAGGTCGATTCCGAGGATATCCAGCCCACCGCGAAAGCGACGATGAAGGCCATGATGGCGGCGAGGGCGGCCGATACGAGGGAGAGAATGGTTGCGAGCAGGAGGTGTCCACGCCGAGAAGCCCAGATGCCCACCAGGAGCGAGATCGCGACGATCAGTATGGGAGGGAACACTGGAGTCCACTGCGACTGAGCGTCGCGGACCGGCACGAACTGGGCGTAAACAAAGATCATGACGGCGCTGCTGAGGGCGAGGGCCAGCGCGAGCCACAACAGCCGCCGGGCAACCCGCGCCGGCGCCCCCCTGCGAGCCTTGGGACTCAAGCCCAGGATGGTGTTGATGGCCGCGCCGCCTTTCGGTCTCCACGAAGCCGCCCCGTCACGCCTCCGATAGCCGTTACTATGGGCAACCTCGCGCCACGATGCAAGTTAATCGGACGGGAGCGGCGCATCCAGCCCGGTGGCGAACCCCTGCCTGGTTACGCGGTATCGTCACGGCCCCGCTGTGTCAGAGGACAGACCGGCGGCCATACCGAGGCGCGTGAAGGCGACGTCGACGTGGTCGAGAAATGAGTCAAGGTCGAACGCCCGATCCAGGCTCGGGCCGTCGAGCCGGCTGCGGATCGCCTGGTCTGACTCGACGGCCGCCCGGAAGCTCTCGCCGCTCTCCCAGGAGCGCATCGCCGCACGCTGGACGTGCGTATAGGCCTCTTGCCGGTCGAGCCCCGATTCGACGAGCGCGGTCAACACCTTCTCGCTGAAGAACAGGCCGTGCGAGCGATCAAGATTCTCCAGCATTCGATCCTCGTTGACCCGCATGTCCCGCACGATCTCGGTCATCGTGGCAAGCATGTAGTCGACCAGGGTCGAAGCCTCGGGTAGCATGATCCGCTCCACCGACGAGTTACTGATGTCGCGCTCGTGCCAGAGCACCACGTTTTCCAGCGCCGGAACGGCGAAGCCTCGAACCACGCGCGCGAGACCGCTGACCCTCTCGTTGAGGATCGGATTCCGCTTGTGCGGCATCGCGCTCGAGCCCTGCTGCCCGGCGCGGAACGGCTCCTCGACCTCCAGGATCTCGGTGTGCTGCAGGTTGCGCAGCTCGGTTGCGAATCGGTCGAGTGACGATGCCAGGAGAGCCAGCTCCAGCACGTAGACGGCATGCCGGTCGCGCTGGACGACCTGGGTGGCCGCCTCCTCCGGTTTCAGGCCGAGCTGGGCCGCCACCTCTTCCTCCACATCCGGCGGTACGTTGGCGTGGGTTCCAACCGCACCGCCGATCTTGGCGACGGCAACCTCCTCGCGTACCGCCTCCAGGCGGCGATGGTGGCGCCGCATCTCCGCGAACCACACCGCGAGCTTAAACCCGAAGGTAATGGGCTCGGCGTGCACATTGTGGGTGCGGCCGATCATGGGCGTCCGGCGGTATCGCAGCGCCCGAGCTTCCAGGACATCGCAGAGCGCGTCGACATCCCGCAGCAGCAAATCGGCCGACTCGACCAGCTGGAGGGCAAGGGCAGTGTCGATGATGTCGGAGCTGGTCAGTCCGAGGTGGATCCAGCGCGCGGGCTGGCCGACGGTCTCCTCCAGGTGACGCAGGAAGGCAATGACGTCGTGGCGCGTCTCTCGTTCGATCTCGTCGATGCGAGCGGGATCGACCCGGGCGCGCCGGATGGCGGGCAGCGCCTCCACCGGCACCCGGCCGCGCCTCGCCCACGCCTCGGCCACTTCGATCTCAACCCGGAGCCAGCAGCGATACTTGTTATCGAGCGACCAGATCCCCCCCATCTCCGGACGGGTGTAACGCTCGATCACCCCGCACTCACTCCCACTCGATTGTTGCCGGCGGCTTGGAGCTTATGTCGAACACCACGCGGTTGACCTCTGGAATCTCGTTAACGAGCCGGTTCGAGACTCTGGCGAGAAGTTCGTGCGGGAGGCGCGCCCAGTCGGCAGTCATGGCGTCCTCACTCGTGACGGCCCGCACCGCGACGACGTAGCCGTACGTCCGGTAGTCGCCCATCACGCCGACGCTCTGGAGCGGAGTCAGGACCGCGAAACTCTGCCACAGGTCGCGGTAGAGCCCGGCCTGCTTGATCTCCGAGACGACGATGTGGTCGGCGGCGCGCAGGACCTCGAGCCGTTCGTGGGTTACCTCGCCGATCACGCGCACGGCCAGCCCCGGACCCGGGAAGGGCTGGCGCCAGACGATCGATTCAGGCAAACCCAGCTCGAGGCCGACCCGGCGGACTTCGTCCTTGAACAGGTAGCGCAACGGTTCGACCAGGGAGAACCGAAGATCTTCGGGCAGCCCGCCCACGTTGTGATGCGTCTTGATTCGCGCCGCCACCGAAGCCGTATCGTGGCTCGTGCTCTCGATGACGTCGGGATACAGCGTGCCCTGGGCGAGAAACCGAATCTCGCCCAGTTTGGCGGCCTCAGCCTCGAAGACACGTATGAACTCATCGCCGATCGCTCGGCGCTTTTCCTCCGGGTCTTCCACCCCGACCAGCCGGCGAAGGAACCGCTCGCTCGCGTCCACCTGGACGAGGCGGGCTGGTATGTAGCGCTCGAACACGTCGACCAGCTGTACGGCTTCGTCGCGACGCAACAGGCCGTTGTCGACGAACACACAGATCAAGCGGTCCCCGATGGCACGGGCAATCAAACTGGCCGCCACCGCGCTGTCGACGCCCCCACTCAACGCGCAAAGGACGCGGTCGTCGCCGACCTGCGCCTTGATCCGCTGCAACGACTCGGCGACAAACGCCGCCGGTGTCCAGGTCCCACTGCAGCCGCACACCTCGCGAACGAAGTTCTGGAGCATGGCGCGGCCGTCTGCCGAGTGCACGACCTCGGGGTGAAACTGCAAGCCGATCATACCGACGCCGTTGCCAAACGCCGCGAACGGGGAGCTCGCGGTGCGCGCCAGGGCATGGAATCCGGGAGGGAGGGCGTCGACCTGATCGCCGTGGCTCATCCAGACGCGGGTGCGGCGCGGGATCCCCTCGAAGATGCCGCCATCGTCCACGATCTCCAGATCCGCCGGTCCGTACTCACGTATCTGAGCCGCCCCGACCTGACCCCCGAGCTCGAGCGCCATGAGATTCATGCCGTAGCAAATGCCGAGCAGCGGAACGCCTGCCCGGAACACTTCCGGGGCACATCGCGGAGCGCCCTCCTCATAGACGCTGGCCGGGCCACCGGAGAGAATGAAGCCGCGAGCGTGGAGCGACTGCAGCTTCTCCCATGGGGCGTCGTGGGGGAGGATTTCGCAATAGACATTCGCCTCCCGGATGCGCCTCGCGATGAGCCGGCTGTACTGTGAGCCAAAGTCGAGGATGACCAGCGTCTCGCGATCCGTCGGGCTCGTTGCGGTCGCTCCCTCGCGACCGGCAGCCTCGAGGTTCGCCTCCGGCACATGGCGGCTGACCGCGGCCGGACGCAGCGAGGCGTGCGGGTCGGCCCCACTCGCATCGCCGTCGGCGGGAGTCGAGGCGCTCATTCGGCGCCGGCAGCGACGGAGACCATGCCAGACGAGACCGGGGCCGGTCGAACCAGGTCGTCGGCGCTCTGCTTGATCTTCTGCTCGAGCACCTTGCGTTGCGCGCGACGCACGCGGGCGGCGGCCATGCGTCTCTTCTCGTCGGCGGTGTCGGCGCGAAGTGGAGGCACACGAACCGGATTGCCGGCCTCGTCGAGCGCGACCATCACGACATAGGCGGACGAGGTGTGCAGCACGTGGCCAGTCATCATGTTTTCGCACTCAACTCGCACGCCGACTTCCATCGAGCTCGATCCTACGTCGTTCACCGACGCCTTGAGCGTCACCAGGTCGCCGATGTGTACCGGGCTGAGGAAGCTCATGTAGTCGATGGCGACGGTAGCAACCCGACAGCGCGCGTGACGTATGGCCGCAGATCCGGCGGCTTCGTCGACCATCTTCATGATGACTCCACCGTGGATGTACCCCCATGGATTCGCATCATCGGGCATCATCTGGCGGGCCATCACCACCTGGGAAGCCGATACCGGCTTTCCGGGCTCCGAAACCGGCGAGCCGGCGTCTGGGGACGGTTCGCCGGCGCCCTGGTTGGTACCATCGGATGTCATCGTGCACTCTTGGCTTCATCGTAGCCTCTGACCGACGCGGCGGGTAAGCACACCAGGGCGGGACGCAGCCCCGATGCCTGCCGCAATCACTGGCCGCCGGGTCTCTCGCACCCACGGCGCCTGGAGTCCACGAGACGCCGCGAAGGGAGAATGGTAGCTGATATGGAGTGGGAAGACATTGGAAGCGCACTGGTGGTCGTCGCACACCCGGATGACGCGGAATTCGGCAGCGCGGGCACCGTGGCCAGGATGGCGGACGACGGCAAGCCCGTGACGTACGTCGTCGTGACCGACGGCAGTAAGGGCAGCTCCGACCCCGACATGACACCGCAGCGGCTCACCGCCACGCGCAAGGACGAACAGCGCGAGGCGACGCGCATCGCCGGCGGCCGCGCTGTAGAGTTTCTGGATTTTCCCGATGGATTGCTGGAGCCGACGCTGGAGCTGCGCAAGGCGATCGCCGCGTGTATCCGACGGCACAAGCCGGATGTCGTCATTTGCCAGACGCCTACCCGCGACCTGACGGTCGCCCCTTTCGCGCAGCATCCCGACCACCTGGCGGCAGGGGAAGCCACCCTGGCGGCGGTGTACCCCTGTGCCCGCGACCGGATGACCTTTCCCGAGCTACTCAGCGAGGGACTCGAACCCCACGCGGTGAAAGAAGTTTGGGTCGTGGGCACCGGCGTCCCCGACTACTACGTCGACATCACTTCGACAATCGATCGCAAGCTCGAAGCGCTGCTGGCCCACCACAGTCAGGTCGATCCGGAGCGCATCAAACGCATGATTCCCGAGCGGGCCCAGCAGGTGGGCGCGGCGCAGGGCTTCGAGTACGCGGAAGCGTTCCGGCGGATTCGCATGTACTGACCGCGCTGCTCACGCCTCGCTCTCGGCGGGGTTGAAGTAGGCGAGACGGGGCAGCTCGTCCGCGTCCAGAATGACGTGGGTGACCGAAGCTCGATATGGGTAGACGGTGGCATGCAGGTTCGCCACGGTCAGCGGCCGGTCTTCGAGCCCGACTCGTGCGATGGCGATGGGATCGGCATGCGAGACCACGGCGACCGAACGGCCGGCATGAAGCCGGAGAATGCGGCGCACGAGCGCGTCCATCCGGCGGAAGACATCTTCCATAGTCTCGTCCCCGGGGCGCGCCAGTGGCTCGTAGAAGCTGAAGCCCGGTGTGTAGATTGTGTTCGGGCTTCCCTCGTACCCGGTGAACACTTCCAGCAGGAGCCGGCTTTGCCGGACCGGAGCCGAAGGGTGGTACTGTGAGATGATCGCGGCGGTCTGACGCGCGCGCAGTAGTGGACTCGTGTAAATGGCGGACAGCGGTCTCGCCGACAGGAAGATCGCAGTCCTCTCGGCTTGCGTCCGGCCCCGCGCACTCAGCCGAAAGCGAGGCAAGCGCCCATAGGCGATGTCGCGTGGATTGTGCACTTCAGCGTGCCGGACGAGGTAGATCTCGGTGCGACGACAGGAGGGAGACATGGCGGCTCGCGTTGAGTTGAAATCCTTCTCCGTGGGGTCCTTCGACAACAACGTTTACATTCTGGTCGATCCGGCAGTTGGAACCAGCGTGCTGTTCGACGCGCCGACCGACGCCGAGCGCATCCTGCGCGAGCTCGACGGCACGAGGCTCGCGGCCATACTCATGACGCACACCGACCCGGACCACGTCCAGGCGCTGGACGAGGTACGCCGCACCACCGGGGCTCCCGTGGGAGTGCATGCGGACGACGCCGATCGCCTGCCGGTGAAGCCGGATTTCTTCATCTCCGACGGCGAGTCGCTGGAGTATGGCGGCATTCACCTGCGCGCGCTACACACCCCCGGCCACACACCGGGCAGCCTGTGCTTCGTCACGGACGGCATCCTGATCGCGGGCGATACGCTCTTTCCCGGCGGACCCGGCAACACCCGGGGCGACCCAGCGCGATTCAAGCAGATCATCGCCGGCATACGAGAGAAGCTCTTCACCCTTCCGGATGAGACCACGGTCTACCCGGGGCACGGCAATTCGACCACGATCGGCGCCGAACGGCCGCATCTCCAGGAATGGATCGACCGAGGCTGGTAGCGGTCAGCGGCGCAGACAGACCAGCTCCGTCTGCGGCGATGAGAGGTACTCGGCGCCGTCGGACGTGACGACCACATCTTCCTCCAGCCCGATCGCCCCGGCCCGAGTGGGCAGTCCGAACTCGATGGTAAACACGTTGCCGGCCTCGAGCGGTACCTCCGGCCTTGCGCCGTAGCGCGGCCAGCGCGGACCGAGCAGCCCGCCTCCGTCGTGCGCGAGCTGGCCGAGCTGGTGCCCGAAGGCAAACTCGGGCTCGTCGTACCCGGCATCGACGATGACGGACCGGGCCACCGCGTCGACTTCCCATCCCGCGATTCCGGGCCGAAGCGCGCGATAGCCTTCCTGCATCGACCGCAGTACCGTGGAAAAGGCACGCTGCACGTCCGCCGGGGCCGTCTCCTCGTCCTCCTCCAGGATGTACCAGGTCCGCTGCAGGTCGGATCGATAGCCCTCGCGTTGCACGCCGACGTCGATGTGCGCCAGCATGCCGGCATCCAGTCGCGTGTCGCCGGGAGCAGCGTGTCCGGTACTGGACGTGGCTCCAAAGTTGACGATCGGGTTGTGAGCCGCATCCCAGGCAAGGCCAAGGCCGGCCTGCTCGATCTCGCGCCGTACCGCGTCCGCGACGGACCGCTCCGAGGCGCCGATCTGAAGGAGGTCAGGCACGCGCGCCAGAAGTGTGTGTGTGCTTTCGATGGCTGCCCGGATACGGTCGAGCTCGACGGGAAGCTTCCGAGCCCGGAGCGCGCTCAACACTGGCGCTGCCGAGGTCAGGCGCCCCGCGTACGACGTGCCCGCGAGTATGCGTTCGAGCTGGAGATACATGCCGTGCGTCATGTTGTCGGCGGTATCGTCGTCGACCGAGAAGCTGAGACCGATCCGCGCCGGGTCGTGCCGGCGGAGCAGGTCGAGAAGCGGCGGTCCCACGTCGTGGACGTAGCCGACCACATCGGCGTAGGCGCCGAGATCTCGCGCCGACGAGCGATCTCCGGTGCCCACGATCGCGGTCGTCTCGCCGGCCGCGGTGATGACAAAGGCGGCGGGCCAGGTGACGGACATGCCCACGACCAATCCCTGCACCAGCTCCGGGTGGTCGCCGGTCTCGCGCGCAAACTGCGCAATCCAGAGCGGGAGGTCGAGCTCGCGGAGGAGCTCGACGGCCTGGCCGACTTTGGCACGCACGATCTCGTTCACGGTCCACCCTCGGTTGCTCTGTCGGCGTGAGCGTTGCTCGCACCGCTCCTCAACCTAGCAGAGGGCCGCGGGATCGCGCCCGAGCGCGGCGTACCCCGCGGCAGAAAGGGCACGTGTCGGGCGAATGTGTGGAACCGACCCGTGTAGAATCGCCTAGCAGAGGCACAGCGAGGGAACGGAATGGCAGTCGCGAGTGCGTCCGTGACAGACGGCGAAATTCTCGAACGCATCAGGTCGGGAAAGTTGATCGAGCACGTCGAGCAGATGAGTCCGGCATACCTCGAGGGCATGATCCGGATCCTGACCGTGTCGGCCGACACCGAGCTGATCAGCGCGCCCGCCTACTACAACGCCGCCCAGCACGCGCCCACGCTCAATGCCTTCGGATCGGCAACTGCCATCATCCAGGACGAGCTGGGGCACGCCCACATCGCCTACCGCCTGATGCGCGACCTGGGGGTCGACACCGAACAACTGATTTACGAACGTCCCCCGGAGCGCTTCAAATATCCGTACGCGTTCGACGTGCCGCTTGATAGCTGGGTCGAGCTGGTGGTGGCAAATGCCTTCTATGACCGTGCCGGGTTCTGCCTGCTGGGCGACGTGTTTCGCAGCACCACGTTCGGTCCGTGGAAGCGAGCCTTGGTGAAGGTGGACAAAGAGGAAACGTTCCACCTGCGCCACGGCGAGAACTGGATGCGCAAGATCGTGCAGAGCGCGGAGGGTAGGGACGATCTGCAGCGAGCGATCGACTGGATGTTCCTGCTCACCGTGGAATGGTTCGGCCTGCCGGACGACCTGAAGCGCCACTCCGAGCAGCTCGAGTTCGGCTTCAAGGGCCAATCGAACGACGAGCTCCGGCAGACCTGGATGTCGACCGCGGTGCCGCTCTGCGAGCAGCACGGGCTCCGGGTGCCGGCACATTACGACGCCGCCACGGAGCGGTACGTGCTGGACTGCTCCTTCCCGGCCCAGTTCGACGCCGAAAACAAGCGCTGGCTGCTCGAAGAGGGGGCGATCGGCTGGGACCAGGTCCTAGTCCGATGGAAGGGCCGCGGCCCGATGAACGACCGCTACATCGAGACAATCCAGCGAGGGAAGCGGGCCCTCGAACAGCTGGCCCGGGCATGATCGAGACCGGAAGCGCCGTCGCCGGCATCTGGGAGGCGCTCCACGACGTCACGGATCCCGAGTTTCCCATCAGCATCGTCGACATGGGGCTGGTGGTCGACGTGCAATCGCGTGCCGGCAAAGTGGACATAAAACTCACGCTCACCTCCATGGGGTGCCCGGCACTGGACATGATCGTCGAGGACGTGCGCGAACGTGTGCTGCGCGAGCCGGGCGTGGAAGACGTCGCGGTGGAGATCGTGTGGGAGCCGATCTGGACCAAAGAGCGCCTGAGCGAGGACGGCAGAATGCAACTGCGAGAGTGGGGAATCGCGGTGTGAGCAAGGAGAGCGCTGTCGACCGCTTTGAGGACCGAACGATGTGGGAGGTCTACGCCAGGCGCAAGTTCGAGGAACCGCTGTCGCATGTGGGCACGGTCGCGGCAGACGAACCGGACCTGGCACAGGTGTACGCGCGCACCATCTTCAACGAGTTCACCTGGGTGGAGATGGTTCTCTATCCCCGGGTCAGCGCGCTGTCGGTGCTCGATACGTGAGCGAGACGCGTCCCGCGGCGCTGGCGGGTATCGACACCGATCTCGGCGTCCTCGTCGCGGGTCTGGCCGACAATAAGTACTTTCTGGGGCGGCGCTACGCGGAGTGGTGCACGTCGGCGCCGACGCTAGAATCTGCGGTGGCGGCCGCCGCCATGGCGCAGGACGAGATCGGTCACGCCCGTAGCCTGTATCCGCTGCTGCGAGAGATCGCGGGCGACTCTCCCGAATACGAGGCAGAGACGCGCACGCACTTTACAAACGTCAGCTTCCTATCGCATGAATTCGGCGGCTGGCCTGACTTCATCGCCACTAATCTCCTGTTCGACAGCGCCTTATCTGTCGTGTTCGAAGCGGCGCGCGACGCGTCGTTTCGGGAGCTGGCGCAGCGCGCCAGGCGAATTCTGGAAGAGGAGCCACTTCACTGGCTCCATGCCGAGGGCTGGGTACGCCGCCTGTCGGTGCGTTCCGCCCCGGTCCGGGCGGCGCTGGGCCGCGCCGTCGCCGGGATCGCTCCCGAGACGCTGCAATGGCTCGACATCGCGGCTCCCGGACTTGTGTCGGACGGTGTCCTTTCAGCTGGACCGGACGAGCTGCGCGCGTCGCTGGTGGCGCGAGTGAACCCCGTGCTCGAGGGCGCGGGACTGCCGCCGCTGTGACCGATTCCGAGGAGGCCAGCGCGCGCTGCCCGTTCTGCGGCAGCGGGGACACCGAGGTATTGTCGATGTTCGGGCAGCAGCTTCTCACAGTTCAGTACTACTGCCGCGTCTGTCGCACCCCGTTCGAGGCGGTGAAAGACCCCGCGGTCATCGCGCAGCTGCGGAACCGGGCGAAAGATACGACGTCGTAAGCGACTACTGCCGGACGCCGGAACACGCCCGCCCGGGTGCACGGGCCGGGGACGAATGCCTATCATGGCACGGGTGAGCAACCTATCAACTGCGTCAAGCGCCCCACGACCGGGGCGCTTTTCACCGCGATCTGGAGGCGACACGACAAGCATGGAAGGAATGATCCGCCAGGGCCTGACGTACGACGATGTGCTCCTGGTGCCGCGCTACTCGGCGATCCGGTCGCGGCGTGACGTCGATACGTCGGCGCGGCTGACCCGACTGATCCAGCTGCGCGTTCCGATCGTCAGCGCGAACATGGACACGGTAACGGAAGCGGAGATGGCGATTGCCATGGCGCGTCGTGGCGGCATCGGGATCATTCACCGCTTCAACACCGTCGAACAACAGGTGAATCAGGTCCGGCTGGTGAAGCGCTCCGAGAGTTTCGTCATCGAGAATCCCTACACCATCCAGCCGGAAAGCACGGTTGGGGACGCGCGGGACATCCTCGAGGAGAAACACATTACCGGGCTTCCGGTGGTCGACGGCAGCGGCCGGCTGGTCGGGCTGCTGGCGGGACGGGACATCCTCTTCGTGCACGACGACTGCCGGCTGGTTCGCGACGTCATGACGCCGCGCGAGCGGTTGGTAACCGCGCCGCTCGGCACCAGCATTTCGCAGGCCGAGGAGATTCTCCAGGAGCACAAGGTCGAGAAGCTGCCCCTGGTGGACGGCGAGGACCGGCTGGGCGGGCTGATCACGCTTCGCGACATCCTGAAGCGCACGCTCTATCCGGAGTCGTCGAAGGATGCCAAGGGGCGCCTGCTGGTTGGCGCGGCAATCGGCGTGGTCGGGGACTTCATGGAGCGTGCCGTCGAGCTCCAGCAGGCGGGCTGCGACGTGCTGGTGCTTGACATTGCGCACGGGCACTCCGAGAACGCCATTCGAGCGGTCAGGGATATTCACAAGCGGCTCGACTCAATCGAGCTGATCGCGGGGAACGTGGCCACGCCGGCGGGAACCCGCGACCTGATCGAGGCCGGAGCCGACGCCGTGAAAGTCGGGGTTGGGCCGGGGTCGATCTGCATCACCCGTGTGGTCACGGGCGTGGGCGTCCCGCAGCTCACCGCCGTGATGGACTGCTCGCGCGAGGCGGAACGGTACGACGTGCCGATCATCGCCGACGGTGGCATCCGGCAGGCGGGCGACGTGAGCAAGGCGCTCGCTGCGGGTGCCTCCACCGTGATGGTCGGAAACGCGCTGGCCGGAACCCGCGAGAGCCCGGGAATCGTGGTGGTGCGCAACGGCACGCGCTACAAGGCATCCCGCGGCATGGCATCGGCCGGCGCGACGCTGGAACGCCGCAAGCGAGAGAAACCGGGGTGGGAGGGCGAAACCGACCTCACCGACGTGGTGCCGGAAGGGGTGGAAGGGATGGTTCCGTTCAAGGGAGACGTGGCGGATGTGCTGGTCCAGATGGTCGGCGGACTGCGCTCCGGCATGAGCTACCTGGGCGCCAGAAACCTCTGCGAGTTTCGCGAGCATGCGGAGTTCATACAGATCACGGGCGCGGGGGTCAACGAGAGCAACCCTCACGACATCGTCCTCTAGCATGGGGTAGACTTACGAGTCTCGTCGGAGATAGATCAATGCGCGGGCATGGTTTAACGGCAGAACGGCTGCCTTCCAAGCAGCAGGTCGCGGTTCGATCCCGCGTGCCCGCTCCAATCTGCAGGAGATCCTGGTATATGCGCATCGGAATCTGTGCTGCCGCGCTGGCAGCGTCGGTAGTCGCCATGGGAATCTCGCCGGCCCTGGCGGCCAAGCATCCCTCCCTTCATGTCTCGCCGGCAAAGGTCACGGTGGGGCACAAGGCACGGCTCACGGCGACGAACGTTCACCCAAACTCCTACTTTCCGGTGCTGATCGCGGTGCCGGACGCGAAGCAGCGTAACAAGACCGAGCTTTTTGCCGGTATCGTCCGATCGAACAAGGGCGGGAGCATCAACACGATGGTCAAGATTCCCGTCTTTCCACGATGCGGTGGTGCGACGCTCTACATTTTCAACGGCCGCTTTCAGTCGCCGATCTCGACGCGCCTCACGCTGACCGGCTGCAAGGGGTCGAGCGCGCCGGCCCCACCGCCGCCCCCCGCCCGCTAGAACACCGGTCAAGTAGTCGCCGGAGCCCTTGACGGAGGGCCGCGACCCGGAGCACAGATGACGATTTTCGGCCCGAGCAAGGCTCGGCAGGCGCCGCCTTGTTAGAACAAAATGACTACCTGACCGATGTTCTAGGCAGCGGCGTATAATCGAGCCGCACGCGGGCCCATGGCGCAGCGGCAGCGCAACGGACTCATAATCCGCTGGTCGCAGGTTCGAATCCTGCTGGGCCCACCATTCCTTTCGCATAGCTAAGCCAAAAACGGAGCCATGCCGAAAGCCTGCCGGCTCCGTACTGCGGGAAATATACCAACCGGTATACCAACCGCGGCTCACCCAGTCTCTGAGTCCACCGGAAAGAGACGGTCAACCGTCTCGGTCGCTATACTCTTTCGCCCTTGGCGCGCGTGGGTGTATGTATCGGCGGTGAGGTGGTACGAACTGTGTCCGAGCTGGTGCTGGACGTGTATGAGGTCACAGCCGTGCTCGGCCAGGATCGTGGCGTAGCTGTGCCGTAGCTCATGCGGCGTCATAGGAGGCAAACCGGCGGCGCTGAGTGCTCGCTGCAGCGGCTTGTGAAGCGCCGTGCAGCAGAGTGGGCCTCCGGTGCAGGTTGTAAATACAAGATCGGCCCACTCGGGACGATCCTCCCATGTGGCAGCCGCAAGCCGTTGCGCGAGCTGGCGCGTGCGATGGGCGCGGAGCGCCTCAACCGCAGCCGCCGACAGGGCAAGCGCCCGCCGGCTCTTCGGCGTCTTCGGTGTCCCTGGAGCGAGGCCGGCCTTGCCGAGATCGCTGACTGTCTGGCGGATCGTGACCCGCCCGGCGTCAAGGTCGACGTCTGACCATCGGAGTCCGCGCAGCTCACCGGATCGAAGCCCTTGCAGCAGCGCCAGAGTCCAGAGGGCATGAAAGCGGTCGCCGCGCGTACTCTCCAGAAAACCGCGGCCTTGTTCTGCGCTCAGAGTCACGTGCTCCCCCGGCTCAATCCGTGGCGGCTCGGCCAAGTCTGTCGGAGACCGAAGGATGTAACCCAGCTTCGCCGCGCGCCGGAAAGCGATCCGGAGGACTCGGTGCACCTTGTGCACCGACACCGGCCCAAGCCCGCGTTCCTCAAGCTCGTCGTAGAGCGTCTGGACATGGGCCGGCTTGAGCTGATCGAGTCGGACGTTGTGGATGGGTGCGGCAAGCTCAATCTGCCGCTCGTAGTCGAGACGAGTGCGCGGCTTGATGCTCTTGTGCCCGTGGAGCCAGTCGCGGAGGTACTTCCCGACAGGCTGGGCGGCGTCGGTCGAGATGCGTCCGGCGCGATAGTCGGCGAGGTAGTGGTCCCGCTTCTCGATGACCTCCCGTTGCGTCCTGCCGTAGAACGGCTTGCGCTTCCCGTTTGGCAGTGTGACACGGCACCACCACTGTCCGTTCGCGTGGCGCGTGATCCTAGTCCCTTCGCCGTTTGCTCGCTTGGTCATGTCTGGCGCCTCCGACTGCTGAACGGCCGGCCGGGTGAGTGTCCCGGCCGGCCTTGTTGGTTAGACGCTTCTCCGTGGGTACCCGGTGCTCACTGGCGCCGTCTGGCGCATCGGTGCCGTGTGCTCCCGGCCGTTGGCCGGCGCCTCGTCGACATCACCGCCCAGCTCTTCGAGTGCGGCCACGCCGACGTTCACCGCGTCCCGAAGTGCGCGGGCTTTACTCCGGGTCGAGGCGAGCCGGATGAGATGCGGCACCATGACCCGTGTGGTGCTCGCCGGCGATGCATCCCCGATATCCGCGAACGTTCCGCGCTCCGTCTCCACCTCGGCGGCGACGATGGCCGTGTGGCCGTTCTCGTCGCTGGGCACCTGAATGAGCGTCGTGCTGATCCGCTTCAAGCCCTGGCGGTGGGCCTCGTCAAGAAGGCCGGCGTAGAGGGCAAACTCCTTGCCCTGACGGGTCACGATGAATCGCTTGTCCATGTCTAGTACTCCTCCGGCCGAAGCGCCGTGGTTGCACTCCGGTCCGCTTCGGTGATGAACCACACCTTTGTCCCGTCCGCCAGGTGGTAGGCGGAGAGAATCCGCAAGTGGCGGGAGACGCTGTACTCGTTCTCGGACGCATCATCGGCCGAGACGTCACCCCAGTCGCCGGACAGGTGCCGGGTGAGCAGGTGGAAGTAGTCCGGGCCTGACGCATTGCGG
The DNA here is from genome assembly GCA_035295425.1 of Chloroflexota bacterium. Classification (GTDB taxonomy): domain Bacteria; phylum Chloroflexota; class UBA5177; order UBA5177; family UBA5177; genus DATGJB01. Next base: position 15,670 of record DATGJB010000031.1, read on the forward strand.
GCAAAGGCGGCAAGTGCACCCGGTGTCAGCACGAGCTGGCCGGCCGGGAAGCGGAGCTGTGTGGTCTGCATTACGTCTTCCATTGCGAAGGGACGCGGCTTACGCCGCGCCCTCCGTCCGGTACAGCTGTGAGCGGGTGGTTCGGGTCTGGACCGGCAGGTTCTCGACACGTCGCTGCGCGATGACCAGATGGGCACGTGTCTCGTAGGCCCGGCCGAGTGCCACTGCGCCGGCATGCTTGCACGGGCGTTCCCGGCCGCCGCTCTCCCAGCCCTTGCACTCGGAGCAGTCGACGATGTGGCCGGCCTCGTCCAGACTGACGATGTGCCACTTGCCCGGCTCACTCACCGACGGAACCCGGTAGGTGCCGTCGAGCTGCCGTGTGGCCTTGAGACGGTCGCGGAGGGCTCGTTCCATGGCCGATTGCCAGGTGGGCGTGACGGTGATGGTGGCTGCCATCACGCCACCTCCGCCGGCTCGTACTCGTCGGCCTCGTCCCACTCCTCGGCCTGCATCACGTACCACGCCTCGTACTCGGCGATCCGCTCGACACTCTGCCAGTAGCGGCGCTCCTGCTCGACTTCCTGGGCGCTGGGAACCATGATCCACTCGGACTCTGCCGGCCACTCGGTCGTCTGGTTGGTCATCGCTGGTACCTCCCTTGGTTGGTGTTGGTCCTGTAGGTGTCTCACTTCCTACACCCATATTCTCCCATATAATCACGTTCCTGTCAACCCCTAAAATAACGTGTTGACACGCTGAATCTCAGACTGTAGGCTGAGACCAGGAGGTAGTGCCAATGAGCGACGAGACCGAATACCTCAACGTGCAGGAGACGGCCGACGCACTCCACGTGACCCGCCGGCGGGTGTGGCAGATGGTGAAGGACGGCGAGCTGCAGTCGGTAAGCAACCCGCTCGACCGGCGGGAGAAGCTGATCCCGCGGAGCGAGATTGAGCGCCTTGCGCCCTTCATCCGTCCCACAAAAAAAGAGGCGGCCTGAGAAACCAGGCCGCCCCGTGAGACACCTACCGGCCGGACCAATCGAGCCGGAGGCGCCCGCATTGTAAGACGCGTCGACCACCCGGCGTCGAACGACGAGCAGGAGGTACCGCTATGGACATCAAAGTCAAGAGTTACAAAGACGAGAAGGAATTCGAGCGGGACGCCAAGAAGATGATGAAGGGCGGGTGGGAGATTCAGTCGCAGACGAGTAAGGAACAGAAGACGGCCATCGGACGCACCCTGGGAAAAACGGTCCTGACTGGAGGTATCGGACTCGCCATCATGGGACGCTCAAAAAAGGGTGATCGCTTCACGGTTACGTGGGTACGGCCCAAGTAATCGCCGCGTGCGGCGGAGTTGGTTACCTGCGCGTCCTCGCGGCGTCTGAGATATCAACCAGCCCTCTTCGAGCCTGACCGATGCAGGCTGAGTGGGGCAACGATCGAGGCCTAGATTGAGTGTGATGAGCGACGAGAGCGGCAGTCAGATTCTTCCAGCCGAGTTGGCGCCCGTCGCTTGGTGGGACGCCGAGGGGCCCGATGAAACCCGCAAAGGTCAAACGGTCGGAGTAGCCTTGACGGTCTACGCCGATGGCACGGGCTACATTGGTGCCACCCGCGAGCCTCAGGACGTGTGGATTGGACTCGAACTCACCCGTGAGCAGCTGGCAGCGTTGCGAGCCGCGCTACTGGCTCAGTTCGAGGGCGGTGCATAGTCCTGTTGATGCAAGCGCCCGCATCAACTTGCGGAAGCGTATTGACAAATGCCGCTATTGGCGTGTAGGCTAGTCCCATCCGCGTGGCACGGCGAACTACGTGCCGGAGAGCAGGTCATGTCTAACGCTGATGCTCCCCTCAGTCTTGCGGCAGTTGACGCGAACGCGTACGCGCAGACGGGCCTTGAAGTGCCGCCGACGTCACGGTGGTCACGCCGAGGAGCGTTGACGGCGTTCACGACTCGTCACCTAGTCGCGTGGGAGGTCGTGATGGCGTTGATTGCCATCGCGTACCTCATCTTGGCCGCCAAGGCGGATGACGCACCGGGTAGCGTCCCGACGCCAGTACTTCTGGCGTTCTCGGGGTTATTCCTGTGCGAGTTTGCCGGCCGCTTCTGGGACGCGCCGTCTCGCCTCCACTACGCGCAGGGTCATTGGCTCGACCTTGTATCATGCATCCCGGTGATCGGAGGCCTGCGGGCTCTTCGCCTCGTGCGGCTCATACGGCTAGCCGCTGGCGTGCGGCTGCTCGCTGTGGCCGACGGGGTGAATCGCCGACCGGACGGCGCTCGCGACGGGTTGGGCTTCGTACTCCCTCTCGTCACAACTGTTTGGGTCGCTGGGGCCTACGCCATCTGGAACGCTGAACATGGCGTCAATCACAACATCCACAGCTTCTTCGACGCCCTCTACTGGTCGTTCACGACCGCGACCACGCTCGGGTACGGTGATATCACTCCTGTCACGCAGACGGGCCGCGTCATTGCGGGGATGCTGGTGTTCGTGGGCGTCGGGGTCCTTGGCCTTGCCTCGTCGCAGCTAACTGCTCGATTCCTCCGGAGCGGCAACCGTGAGGATGAGGTACTGGTCGAGTTGCGGGAGATGCGTCGGGAGATGGCTGCGCTACGGGGTCTCATTGAGCCGGGCGGGCCGGCTCAGCCCCCAGAGAACGGGGCCCGGTGACTTGCGATCAGGGGAACCGGAAGGCGGGCGGCAAGGCAGGCAGCGCCTGGAGCGCCTGATCGGGCAGCGTCGTAGAGCGGCTTCCCGCATCGGTCTTGTGCTCGTTCTCGCCCTTGGCGCGGCGAGCATCGTAGGTGCGAACCATTTCCGGTCGGCCGGTGCCAGCCCGGAAGGCGAGCACGAGCAAATCGTCCGCGTCGGCGCGACAGCATGCGGCGTCGAGCGCTGGTGGGTAAAAACCGGGATTGATGCCGACGCGCGGAAGGTCGACACCAAGCACGTCGTCTCGACATCAATCTATGCGCTTCGCCGGCTCCCAGCTCCGTCCTACTTACCGCAACGGAACCGCATCCGCCCGGTCGAGACGACGGTGTACAAGCTGAGCGCCATCCTGCTGCGGACCAAGATGGAGGCCGACTCCGACTACCACCTCGTACTCTCAGATACCGGCGGCCGGACCATGATTGCGGAGATTCCGTCGCCGGCCTGTGTCGGCTCCTGGAGCCCATTCATTCACCAGCTCAACTACGTGCGGAGGACATTTGGCGCGCACTTTCACCCGAGCGTGGATTGGGTACGCGGGCACTGGAAGCTCACCATCACCGGCGTGGGTTTCTTCGATTTCAAGCACGGACAGAGCGGTGTGGCGCCCAATGCCATCGAGTTGCACCCGGTGCTCGCAGTCCGGTACGGCTCTGGAAGTAGCGGCGGCTCCTCTCCGCCTCCGCCGTCGAAGCCCACGTCCGGCGGCTCATTGAAGGTATCGGCATCGGTGAGCCCGAACCCGGTTGCCTACGGTCAGTACGCCACGCTCACGGCACGTACCTCTGCCGGCGCTTCGTGCACGGCGTCCGTTGTGTACTCGACGGGCTACCCGCCGCGCTCCTTCGACGGCTCGGCGCAGACCGTTGGGAGTAGCGGCACCGTGTCGTGGTCCTGGCATATGGAGTCGAAGGGCACCAGCGGGACGGCCCGGGTGAGCTGCTCGCTGGGCAGCCGGAGTGGAACGGCGACCACCT
>DATGJB010000032.1:0-29255 GCA_035295425.1 Chloroflexota bacterium
CAATTGCAGAGCAGTTAAATGCGGATTTCGGGACTTGTTTCGTGGGCCGGGAGGACATCGAGCTCGACCTCTGCGTCACGGTCAACCGGGACCGGCAGCGTGAGGCGATCTCGGTGCACAGCAGCCAAGCTGTCAACAATCCGATCCTGTGGCGTCGACTAGATCTCCTGGACGATCGTGAGTATCTCCGCTGCTTGCGGTCGCAGCGCCGTCGAGACTAACGCAAACTGCTCCGCCGGGCCCGTCGTTGTCTGAGTATACCCTCATATAATCAGGTATGTCCCACCACGCTGACCTGAAGCCGCTCGATCCGGCATCGCTAGACGCGGCACGCTCCACCATGCCGTCCGATGACCAATTGCAGTGGATCGTCGAAGCCGCCGAGGCGCTTGCCGACCCTACACGCATTCGCATTCTCTCCGCCCTGGCCCGACGCGCGCTCACGGTCCGCGACCTTGCGATTCTCGTCGGTGTCTCGGAGTCGGCGGTTTCCCATCAACTCCGCTTCCTCCGAGATCGCCGGGTGGTGAAACGCCGCCGGCACGGCACCACCATGTTCTATACGGTCGACGATCAGCATGTCGCCGCCCTCATTCGGGAGGCTGAGTACCACGCAGACCACGTCTCGCGGGGTTTGCCGGACCACATTCCCTACTCTCCCTCCGATGAGGTGCCCGGGACAGAGGCCGAAGGAGACGCGCCATGAGCACGACCTCTGTCCCGCTGCTCATCGCCGCCGCCGGGACGGTGGGGTTCTTGCACTCGATCCTGCCCGACCATTGGGTTCCGCTGGCAGTGATCGGGCGGACGCAGCACTGGAGCATCGCGCGGGTGGCTCGCGTCAGCTTCCTCGCCTCGGTGGGGCATGTACTGACCTCGATCGTCATCGCCGGCATCATCGCCCTCATCGGGCTGCAGTTCCGGAGCGCGTTCGAGGCCGACCAGGGCCGCATTGTTGGCGTCGTCCTCGTGCTCACCGGCATTGGCTTCCTGGTCTGGGGGGTCACCGGTCACGGACACCATCACCACCACGAGCACGATCACGAGCACAACCATGAGCACCCGCATGACGGCCATGATCACGACCACGGGTCTGCCCGTTCGGGACGCTCTGAGGCCTCGCTCGCGCGGCGCTTCGCGGCGATCGCCGTTCCGTTCGGCGCCGCCGCATCGCCCGATCTCACCATCCTCCCGGTGGCACTTGCCGCCAGCGCCATCAGCGGAGCCGCGGTCGTCGGCTGCCTGATCAGCTTCACCGGCGTGACGCTCGCCACCTTTGTTGGTCTGACGGTCGCAGCGACCCTCGCCGGGTACCAGGTGGAGGGAGAGTGGCTGGAGGAGTACGGGAATGTCATTACCGCCCTCGTCCTGATCGGGATCGGCATCGCCGTGTTTCTGGGGCTCTGAGTGGAAACCATTCCAATGCCGACCGAGACGGCGGCCGTCATCCTCGTATCCCGGTTCCATCCCGGCACGTCGCCGAACTGAAATCTGTCGTCCGCCGCCCGGATTCGCCGGGCTATAGTTGCAAACGTGCGAGGCGCAACGCCCGTTTCTCGGTTCCCGGAGCCGTGGCATGTGAGGCAGGAACTATCTCACTTGTCACGAGACCGGTCTCCCCCGTCAGTTCATCGACGAGTGCGAACCAGCGACGAGTGCGGTCCGGCGTGTCCACGATGACGGTCACGACCGGTACCCGCCGAGGAAGCGACAACAGGGTGTCTCCATGGGGCTGGTGGCCGCCATGGTAACCCCAGATGCCTCGCACGGCCGTCGCTCCGCTGGCTCCGGCGCGCCGCAATTGATGGATGAGCTCGATATAGAGCGGATGACTGCCATGCCGCGCCTGCTCCCCTGCATAGATCATGAGCTTCTGGCAAATTGGTAAGCCCGATGCGTCCGTCTCCGGCAGGAAACGCGGCTCGCCCAGTCGCTCTCCGTCCCGCTTGCATATCTGTACTCGTTCGAACGTAATCAGCGGATTGCGCACCATGGCGGACACCTCCTGCAGAATGCGAGCGATCGTTGGCCCGTCGCCGATGGAGACGATTATGAGCGGCACCTCGGAGTTTCGACCGAAGAATCTGGCACGTCTCCTCACGCCGTGACTCGTGCCGTCGACGCCGAGCAGGACCGTTGCGCCGGCGACACCACGGCGATAGAGGAGATCGGTGAGCGCGATGTATGCCGGCGTGCCGTTGATCCGTTCCTTCCGTCCGCAGTAAATCGTCAGCTTCGTCGCCTCGTCCGCGCCCGCTGACAGAGCTATGGAACCGGCCCGACCAGCCAGCATGCGCGCCCGCTCCAGGGTAATGAGACCGTCGAATGTCAGCCGCTGCACCTCCGGAAGTGCTGCCTGGATGCGCTCGCGCGTATCGACCGCGACGCTGACGAGCGGGAGGTCCTCAGACAGGGTGAGAAAGCGATCGGTGTGAAGGTGGTGCTTGAGCCCAAAGCCCTCCGTTCCGCGGAGGAGAATGCTGGTCTGAAGCGCATGCCGCTCGTAGACATCGAGCAACGCGTCGGCGAGAAACCGGCCACCGGCACGGTCACGTTCTCCAAAGTAGATCGTGAGCTTGAGCGACTCCGCCTCTCTCACATCGCTCTTCCAACTTCCCAGCCAAGAGCCACCGCGGCCAGGCCGACGAGCATCATGAGGACGAGATTCACGGTGAGCGCGACCATTTCCCCATTCTCACCAAGGCGGTGCGACTCGAGCATCCAGGTCGAGAAGGTGGTGTACGAGCCGATGCCGGCGGCTCCCATGAGGAGCACGGCGACGTGATCGAGCGGAAGAGCGGTGAGGAGCCCGAGCGCAAATGCGCCGGAGAGATTGACGGTGAACGTGCCCCACGGAAACTCTCGCCCCGCAGCAGTGGCGACGCGGCTGTCGAGGACGAAGCGCGCCAGTGCGCCCAGGCCACCGATGACGGCCACTGCAACCCACGAAGCGAGGGTCATGCGCTGATCCGGACCCGGCGCACCGCCGCGGTGGCTGTGGCCAGGATGAGGAAGCCGGTTGCGATACTTGTGACGCTGTAGGCCAGGGCGAGAAGGACGCTGCCTGCCCGCAGCATGTCGAACACCTCAAGCTGCATCGTCGAGAACGTAGTGAGCGCGCCGCAAAACCCCGTGCCCAGAAAGGGACGTCGGTATGCGGTGAGGGGCAGCCGCTCCTGCAGGCGGGTCACGAAGTACCCGAGGAGGAACGTGCCCAGCATGTTCGCGGCAAAGGTGCTCCAGGGCCAGGCCGTCGTGCCGTGGGGGATGAGCTGGGCTGTGCCCACGCGCAGGAGCGCACCGCATACACCTCCACCAAAGATCGCCGCCAGCTCACGTCTATCCACGGTGGGCACCCCGTCCTCGTGACCGACCCAGCACGATTCCGTGAGACCGCGAGGCTGGGGCAGCACCCTCCAGCGCAGGTGCGCGAGGGCACAGAGAGCTCAGTCCTCCGGCCGACTCCCCTTCGTTCACCCGTCTCCTCCTCATCACTGACGCAAGACACCCTGTCCACCGGGGTGCTCATGATAAGGTAGAAGCCATCAGCCGGCGGGCTCGCCGGCGGTTTGGGGAGCGGGCCTCATCGCACCGTCACCTCCACTATATGCGAGGCAGTGCTGCGACCCGCCAGGAGTGCAGCCGGGATCCGTCTACAATCCATGGGGTTCCGACGAAGCAAGAGGGAGCGCCCTGAGGGTTGTCGTCAGCGAGCGCGTCAGTCTCGACGGCGTGGCGCAAGCACCGGGAGGTCCGCAAGCGGACACCAGCGGCGGGTTCCGCCACGGGGGCTGGTCCCTCCCATCCTTCGATCCCGCCGTGATGGGGCCGCTCATGGGAGAGTTCGCCAATGTCATCTCTCGGTGCGGCGCATACTTGTGCAGTCCGAAAGGGGATACGACAATTGAACCGGTGGACCGGCCGCCGGCCCTGGGCAGGAGGTCAGCATGGTTGAACCGATAGTGCGCACCCTGAAAGTCCCGGGCGCAGTGCTCACCTGCGACGTGCGCCCCCACGACTCCAGCACCCAGCCAACCCTGCTGCTGATAGGTTCGCCGATGGGGGCGAGCGGCTTCCGGACGCTGGCCGGGTACTTCACCGACCGCACGGTCGTGACGTATGATCCTCGTGGCGTGGAACGCAGCAAGCGCACTGACGGGGCAACCGAGTCCACGCCCGACATCCATGCCGATGACCTGCACCGTTTGATCTCCGCGCTGGGTGCCGGTCCGGTCGACATCTTTGCCAGTAGCGGTGGCGCGGTGAACGCACTGGCATTGGTTGCGCGCCATCCCGAGCAGGTTCGCACGCTCGTCGCCCACGAGCCACCAGCCGCCCAGGTACTATCGGATCGCGCCGCGGCGCTGGCCGCGAATGCCGACATCCATGAGACGTACCTCCGAGACGGTTTCGGGCCTGCGATGGCGAAGTTCCTCGTGCTTGTCAGCCACAAGGGCCCTCTCCCGGACGACTACGCCGATCGGCCGTCGCCGGATCCTGCGAAGTTCGGGCTCCCAACTGGAGACGACGGCTCACGCGACGACGTGTTGCTCGGTCAGAATATCGTCTCGTGCACCCACTATCAGCCCGATTTTGCTGCGCTCCGCAGGGTGGAGACCCGGATCGTCATCGCTGCCGGCGCCGAATCCGAGGGCGAGCTGGCTCATCGTGGGGCGGATGCCGTCGCCGCGCAGCTCGGCATGTCACCCGTAATCTTCCCGGGTGGTCACGGCGGATTTCTCGGTGACGAGTACGGCCAACCGGGGGAGCCCGAGGCATTCGCCGCGACGCTCCGCCAGGTGCTCACCCTGCCGGCCTGAGGCGTCGCCACATCGTCTTCTGACGTGGCGACGCCACGGATACTGGTTGTCCGCAGGAGATCATCCTGGTCCTTGCGGGGAAGGTGGAGGCAGGCCCGAGCGGCGAAACGGGACCGATGTCGGCCAGGGAGGCTGTGCTCGTCCTGGCCATGGTGCCACACGGCTTCCGGAACATCGGGACCGAGACAGCCCGCTGTATCGGCCTTCTGGCGGCAGTCGATGTCGCGGGTTCCTCTGGCCAGCCGATGATGCCATCTGGACAGCACATAGTCCTCACCTCTGCGGCAGCGACCGCCAATGAGCGAGAGGGCACAAGGTCGCGAGGTCCATGTGGTACTGCCGGGCGATGCCGAGGCATCTGCCGCGGCGGCCCGACCACCTGCGCATCCCATGTAGCGTTGGCGAGCGATCACCGCGCGCGGTGCGGGTGCCCAGGAGCGAATACCGCGTGCGGTGAAAAGCCACGGGGCCATCCGGGATGCGGTATGGTCGCAGCCAGGTGGGCCACTTGCATCGGGAGCGCGGCCTGCCCCGTGTCGGCGGCCGCCCTGCTGGACCCGCTGGGAACGCTGGCTGCTACACGATTGACGGCCCCACACCTACCGCCGCGGGGCCTGCAACCCGGAGGTTAGACGCTCTACCGCCAGGGAGCCGCTAGACCAGGTGGTTGATCGTCTGCACTCACCCGGAAGGAGAGTCCTGAATCGGTAAGTTCGTGAAGGTCCCCAGGGCGGCCTCCAGCTTCCCCTCCGGCGTGAGATCTTCCCAGCCGCGGACGCTCGCAATACTCCGCTCGCTCCATTGCCGGACAAGGTCGGCGTAGTTGACCAGGAAGTCGTTCAGCAGTGCTCGCACGTGGATCTGGTCCATAAATGGGGACGTGCCCTCCAGATAGCTCCGCTTGAACGCCGCCCCCACGTGCAACATCGTATCGGCTTGCCCGGCGACGGTTTGCAACGCCTGTAGCAAATCGTCCCGCGTCCCGAAGGGCGCCAGGTACACGCGCAAGAGCCCTTCGAATTCCAGCGTAAAGGTCCTGGGCGGCGTGGTCAGCCACGCCGCCAGCGCCTCTTTCCCCGCCGGCGTGCTGGAATACGTGGTACGTGGACGTTTGCCGACAGAGTCCTTGCGTGCTTCGAGAAGCCCCAGGACGCCCAGACGCTTGACCTCCGCATAGATGAGGCTCCGTGCTCGCGGCCAGAAGTAGTCGAAGCTGCCCTGCATGGCCTTACCCAGCTCGTAGGTCGTACACGTGCCGAGCATCTGGACCATCCCGAGGATGGCGTAGGACGTGGACGTGAGTTTCTGATCTGGCGTTGACATAGTCCAGTTTGGATTATATGATGATCGAGTAATAGTCCAGAGTAGACCAAGAAGGGATGGCTGCCATGGCTCCGGATGACACACGCGCTCTCGCGACCCGCTATATGGAGCTCCTGGATCATCACGATCTCGACGGCGCGGTGGCGCTGTGCACTCCGGACTGCGTCTGGCACGGGTTCGGGCCGGAGCCGGTGGACGGACGCGGCTTCCTGCTGTGGATGCACGCCCTTCTGGAGGGCTTTCCGGATGCGCGCTTCCCGGTCGACGATCTGGTCGTGGAAGGGAACACGGCGGCCAATCGGCACCGCATGGTAGGAACCCACTCCGGGCCCTTCCAGGGTATTCCACCGACCGGCAAGCAGGTGACGGTCGAGGGCATGGACGTGGTGCACTGTGCGGGGAAACAGATCCAGGAATTCTGGCTCACTGCTGATGTCCTCGGTCTGCTGCAGCAGCTCGGGGCGATCCCGCAATCGCAGGCAACGAGCACCTAGCCGGCCACGACCCTCCGCCTGCGGGGACGGGGCACACCTCAGCCCGCGTAGCGTCAGGCTGGAAGAGGTCCGCGTTCGCGCAAGAGCGCGAGTGACGCACGCGAGCGGAAGTCTGGAGACCTTTCCATCCGGGTCGGAGTCGTTGGTGACGGCCTCTCCGTCGGCTCCTGGCCCGGGACGAATAGTCGCTCGTACCCCGGCACTCGGCGGACGCACAATGGACAAGCGCCGCGCCATCAAGGCGTTGATGCTTCCGGATCGCACGTAGGCTCGCTGCATGCGACGTAGGCGATCGCGGGGTGCATCCGAACACCGGGAGACGTAAGAGATGGATGAGCCAGCGCGAGGTGCACCGCCGTGGCTGGAGCGATGGGCCGGCGCCCCATACACCTACATCACCACTGTCGGCCGCCGCACTTGCCGGCCGCATCGCATCGAGATCTGGTTCGCCACCCAGGACGGGCGAATGTATCTGCTCTCCGGTGGCCGCGAACGGTCCGACTGGATACGCAATCTGCTCAGGAGCGGGCACGTTACGATCGAACTGGGAGACGAGACACACGCCGGCGTGGCACGTGTCCTGCAGCCAGGCACCGTCGAGGATCGGCGTGCGCGGGAGCTCCTGGTCGCCAAGTACCGGAAGGGTAACAACCTCGACGAGTGGGGCCGCACCGCCCTCCCGGTCGCTATCGACTTTCCGGCCACCGCCACATTTCCGGAAGGAGACAGAACATCATGAGCTCCACCCGAGCAGACACACCGGCTTCGACAGTTCCCTTCGTCACGTTGAACAACGGCGTGCGCATGCCGCAGCTTGGTCTCGGCGTCTTCCTGGTACGCAACGACGAGGCGATACGGAGCGTGTCGACCGCGCTCGAGGCCGGCTATCGACTTATCGACACCGCAGCTGCCTACGGGAACGAAGCAGGCGTGGGCGAGGCGATTCGCCGCAGTGGCATCCCGCGCGATGAGATCTTCCTCACCAGCAAGCTCTGGAACGCGGATCACGGCTACGAGAAAGCGGTGAAGGGCTTCGAGACGAGCCTGGACAAGCTCGGTCTGGAGTACCTCGACCTGTACCTGATCCACTGGCCGCTGCCGATGCGGGGCCTTGCAGCCGAGACCTGGAAGGGGCTGGAGCAGGTCTACAGCTCAGGGCGGGTGAAGGCGATCGGAGTGAGCAACTTCACACCCGAACACCTCGAACAGTTGCTCCAGGAGAGCGATATCGTTCCAGCGGTGGACCAGGTCGAGCTTCATCCGACCTTTACCCAGCAGGACCTCCGCCGGTACGCCGGCGAGCACGGCATTCAGGTGGAGTCGTGGTATCCACTCGGTGGCCAGCGCAATAAGGACGCACTGCTGAGCCTTCCCTTGCTCGCCGGGCTGGCAGAGAGGCACGGGAAGACGCCGGCCCAGATCATCCTGCGGTGGCACATTCAGCTCGGTCTGGTGGTCATTCCAAAGTCGACGAACCCGGGGCGGATCAGAGAGAATTTCGCCATCTTCGACTTCGAGTTGAGCGGAGAGGAGATGGATGCAATCTCGGCCCTCGACAGAGGCGTCCGACTCGGCGCCGACCCCAACACGGCGGACTTCACCTGAGGTGTGATTCGGCGGCCCCGTGCACCGCGTCCACTGTCTCCAGCGTCATCACCTCGCCGGGAATCGCTCCTCAGCCGTTCGCGGAACGCGTGTCCCTCGACGGTTCGGCAGCCGCCTGCTGATCAAAGAGATAGAAGATGGCCAGCAGGGCAAAGAGCGCCAGCGACGCCTTCGGACCGACATAGGCGAGCGCGATCGAAAAGGCGTAGACGACCATCCCCGCGCCGAAGCGGGGAATGGTCGCGCGCGCCGCGCTCCGATCCACGCGCTCGCGATGCACCAGGCCGCGGTGAACTGTGTGGATCCACAGTCCGCTCATCCTCGCCGCCGCCTGGCGCCTGATGTCGCATGCCGGCTACGCCCGGATGTCCATGGACGCGGTGGCGGCGGAAGCCGAAGTGACGAAGCCGACCATCTATCGACGCTATGCCTCCAAGGAGCAACTGGCCACGGCGGCGGTCGCGGCGGCACGCGAGTGTACCGCGGCGCCGCCCGATACCGGTGACACGCGAGCCGATCTGATCACGCAGCTGCACCGATTCGCGGCGGGCGCTTCACGTGCCTACGGCATGTCAATGATCGGTACGGTGCTGGCCGAAGAGCACGAGACGCCCCAGCTGCTCAGCCACTTTCGTGAGGACGTGGTGGCACCCCGCCGGGCGCTGTTTCGCGCCGTGCTGCAACGGGCACAGAAGCGAGGAGAGCTGCGCGACCGCGTGGATATCGATCTGGCGATCAACCTGCTCGTGGGCGCGTTCTACGCTCAGTATCTCGAGGGCCGCGCCTTCGACACGGGCTGGGAGGAGCGGGTGGTCGACACGGTGCTGACCGGGATAGGGCGAATCCGTCGACCGTGACCTACCGCCGCTGAAGGCCCGTCGCCGGTCCGGCAAGACTGCCGGCGCGGGAATTATTCATCTCTTAGGCGCTCCAGGTATGCTTTGCATATGGACAGCATGGCGGAGCGCCTCGATCTGACTCCCTACTCCCCGGCGCCCCGCTACAATATCCGCGCCGTCGAGAAGTCCACCGGGTTGTCGGCCAGGACCCTGCGCTCATGGGAGCGCCGCTACGGCGTCCCTGCGCCCGAGCGCGATGGCCAGGGGCGCAGACTGTACTCCGACCGGGACATCGCCCTGATCCGCTGGCTCATGGCCCGGGTGGAGCAGGGCATGGCGGTCGGGCGGGCAACGGCTCTGCTTTCGGGGGAAGACGAGCGCGCCGGCGACGTATCACTTCCTCCTCTGGATACCCTCCAGCTCCGGCTGCTGCAGGCCATCGACTGGCTGGACGAGGCCGACGTGATGCGCGTCCTCACGCAGGCACTCCGCGCCCTCCCTGAAGAGAACGTGGTGCTCGACCTGATGCAGCCGGTTCTGTACCGAATGGGCGATCTGTGGGAGGCGGGGCGCATGTCCGTGGCCAGCGAGCACTTTGGCACGCACCTGATCCGAACCGCCCTGGCCGACCTCTTCGCACGCGGCCCCGCTCCCTCGCGGACCGAACGCATCCTGGTCGGCTGCCCACCCGGCGAGCTGCACGACTTTGGCGCGCTCGCCTTCGCTCTCTTCCTGCGCCGGGCCGGGTTTCCCGTCACGTTCATCGGCGCCAGCCTCGATGCCGCGAGCCTGACGGATGACCTGCGCCGCATCCTGCCCGCGGCCCTCTGTCTGTCCGCGACCACGGACCACGCCGCGGCGGCGCTGGCCGCCCTGTACGCCGGCCTGGCCGGCTCGTTTCAGGGTGTTCTCGCCTACGGTGGGAGCGCCTTCGACGGCCCCGAGGCGCCCGCAGACGTCCCCGGAGTGTTCCTTGGGAGAGACATACGCATGGCCGTCGAGAGGCTACGTGCGCTCCTCCAGGCACGGCCGCCGGATTCCGTCCAGCCCTGATTTGTGCCTTATGCGTTGATTATGCAAATATTATACAACGGGCTGCGGCCCGCATGAATCGCTCGCACCCTGAAAGGAGCCAGGCAGATGTCCAGCAAGCAACCGACGACGCAGTACTTCCAGATCACGAACAGTATCCCGGAACAGGTGTGGTATTGGGGAGCCGTGGGATCCATCCTCGCCTCCGCCGGGCTGAAGCTGGCCGGCAAGGACGGCTGGAGCCTATTCGTCGGCCAGTGGCCGCCGACCTTCCTCCTCTTTGGGCTCTACCACCGCCTGGTCCAGCCCGGTAAGTAACCACCAGTCGTATGCCACCAGGCTCGCCTGCCCGTTCAACCCTCTGCCCTCTAGCGTGGCAGGCGAGCCACCTCCTCCACGAGGACACAGTATCGTGCGCTTCGGTTACGCGTGCCAGAACCTGACGCTGGGAGCGACCACCGGCCGCACTGTCCGGCTGGCGAATCTCTCTGACGCGGAGCGGGTCCGCTCGGCGATCGACGCCAACCTCAGGGATCTCGAGACCATCCTTCGCTGGAGCGCCGGTCGGCCCCTCGGTCTGTTTCGGATGAGCCAGCAGATCATCCCCTTCGCGTCCCATCCTGCCTTTCCCTACGACTGGGAAGAGGAGCACGGCCCGGCGCTTCGCCGGATCGGTAGTCTCGCGGCCGGGCTCGGGACCAGGCTCTCCGTGCACCCGGGCCAGTTCATCCAGCCGGGAAGCCCGAACCGGGACGTCGCGCGACGAAGTCTGGCCGAGCTACGCTACCTGAGCCGCCTCCTCTCCCTCGTCCAGGGAAGCGATCTGGTCCTCCACCTGGGCGGCGCCTGCGGCGACCGGCGCGCCGCGGTGACACGGTTCACCGCATCGTTACGTGGCGAGCGGGAGATCCTGCGCCACCTTGCGCTCGAGAATGACGAACGCGTCTGGACGGTCGCGGACGTCCGCCAGGCGGCATCGGCACTCGGCGTTCCGGTGATCGTCGATACCCTCCATCACGCGCTGAATCCGGGTGGTCTCACCCTGCGCTCCGCGCTCGATCTGGCACTGCCCACCTGGGACCGGCCGCCGAAGGTACATCTCTCCAGTCAGGATCCCATCAAGCAACACGGAGCACACGCCTTCAATATCACGCCGGCCGACTTCGCCGCCCTTCTCTCTGCACTGGACGGTCGGGAGAGCGACGTGATGGTCGAGGCCAAGGGGAAAGAACAGGCGGTGCTGGCACTGGCTTCCGCCACACCGGCGCCGGAGGCAATCGCATGGTGAGTCAGCCGATCGCACAGCACTCGCTCCCGGTGGCGATGGAGGTGACCAAGCGGGTAGCACGCACCTTCTCGCTTGCCATTCGCTTCCTGCCCGGATCGGTTCGCGACGACGTCTACCTTCTGTACTTCGTGTGCCGCACCCTCGACGACCTGGTGGACACACACCAGCCCGAGGCAGGCAGGCGGCTCGAGCAGGTCGGCGCCTGGGCACAAGGGGGCGGAGCGCCGGCCGGCCGCGAAGAGACCATCCTGGACGAGCTTCTGGCACGCTACCCCGACATGCCGCGCGAGGCCGTCGTCGACTTCTGCCGGGGCCAGCTCGACGAGCTCGGCGCCGTGCCGATCGAGACGGAGGCCGATCTCGATCTTCATGCCTACCGGGTGGCGGGAACGGTTGGCCGGCTGATGAGCGGGCTCCTCGGGGTCCGCTCGCCCGATGCCGATGTGTCGGCCCGGGCGCTCGGCATTGCCATGCAGCGAACGAATATTCTGAGGGACATCGACGAGGATCTCGCCCGCGGCCGCGTCTACATTCCGGCCGAGACCATGGAGGCGCTCGAGGTGCGGGATCTGGCGAGAGAGAGCCGCCGGCGCCTGCTCGAGCTAGAGATCGCCATCGCCGATCGCTGGTACGAGAGAGGGCTTGAGGGTACGGCGTACCTGCGGCAGGGGCGATGGCAGGTACGAGCGGCGGCGCTCATGTACCGTGAGATCTTGCGGCAGCTGGAGCGTGACGGCCTCGGTCGCATCCGCCCCAACCGCGCCGCGGTGAGCGGCCGCCGCAAGCTCTGGCTGCTCGCCCGGGCCACTGCCGCCCGGTAGCGGCCCCTTCGCGCGCGCCATGCCGGGCGGCAAGCAGCGGCGTGGCTACCCGGCGATGCTGACGCACTCACCTGGCTGAAGAATCGTGACGGCCACGTCGGGCGCCAGGACAGCGGCGTGTTGTGCGAATTGATGAGGCGGCTCGACGAGAAACGACGGGTCGCGCTTGCGCACACCACGCGCGGCGAACGTGCCCCAGTGGATGGGAATGGCGAGTGAAGGCCGCAGCAGAGTGAGGGCCTGGGCAGCGCGTCGCGGGTCGAGATGACCGGGTCCGAGAACGCGTCCCCACCCCCAGACAGGAAGCAGCGCCACGTCGATCGTGCCGGCGAGATCGGCCATCGCGGGAAACAGGTCCGTATCGCCCGCGAAGTATACGCGGCGCTGCCCGGCGATGACGAAGCCAAGCGCTGCCCCGACCGGTCCGAGGGGTGGGCGGAACCCGGAGTGCTCGGCCGGTGTCGCCGTGATGCGGAGCGACCCGGCGGTTGTCCGCTCCCCCGGTCTCACCTCCTCGACCCGCGAGAAGCCACGCCGACGCAGGAACGGTCCGGCGCCGGCCGGCACAATCAGCCGGCGATCGTTCCCTAACCGGCGGAGCGAGGGAACGTCCAGGTGATCGAGGTGCAGGTGGGAGATAAGCGTGACGTCGGCGGCACGAGCCAGCTCCGGTCGAGGCGCAGGCACGTGTCGGTGGAGATGGGCCAGCCGATCACGCAGCAGCGGATCGGTGAGGACGCGCATCCCGTCCATCTCCACGACGAGCGTGGAGTGGCCCAGGAAGGTGACGCTCGGAGATTCGCAGCTCATAGCCATTGAGCCAGCCGGATGCCGTGGTCCCGGCGCAGCCGCCGCTCAATCGACCGCGGCCGCGGCAGTTTGTACGCGATCGATCCGCGGATCGACATGCTCGCCAAGATACTCAACCCAGGCCCGCTTGACGCAGGGATAGTGGGTCGAGGCTTCCACAAGATCCATGAAGTTCTCGACGTTTCCCTCGAACCGCCGATGCAAGAGGGGATCCTTGATCGTGCCGTCGTCGCCAAGCGCGGTGTGCGCCTGGGCAAGCGAGAACATGTCGGGGTACACCCGCGCCCCCAGATGCTCGAGCGGAATGCGGAGCGACCAGAGACCGCGATTGCCGCCCACCATCGAGGGTGAGGCAGAGAGCAGCAGGGCGTGCCGCTCATTGAATGGCTGTGGCGTGAAGCGTGACACCCAGTCGATGCTGTTCTTCAGGGCTCCGGGCATGGAGGCGTTGTACTCGGGTGAGGCGATGACGAAGCCGTGACAGGCCTCGAGTCGCCGCTTGAGATCGAGTGCCCCGGCGGGGAAACCTTCCTCGGCCTGGACGTCCTGGTTATAGGAAGGACAGTCGAAGTCTGCCATGGAGGCAAAGTCGACTTCGCTGCCGTTGGCGCGTATGCAGCGAGCGGCAAGATCCGCCAGCCGCGTGTTCAGCGATTCCCGGCGAAGTGACGCCGAGAACACCAGAAAGCGAAGGGGACTGCGACGCGCCGACATCAGCCTTCCGGTCGCTCCGGCGAATCCGCGGAGTTGGGCAGATCGCCGCGGGGATCGACCGGGGCGCGATCGTCATACACGGCCGACATCGATCCGCGGATATCGGCAAATGCGGCCTCCAGCTGCTGCCGCATGGCGCGCCCCGCGGCACCGCTGAGTGTCCCCTGCCGCTCCGCGATGTCCACGACGTGCTCGACCACCCGGTTGTAGGCTTCCTTGGTGGTGTGCCGCACATCTCCTACGTGGCGAAGGACCACGGCCAGGAACTCGTCGTAGCTGCGAGCCGGCGCCACCTCCCGGGCATGCACCCTTGAGACCTCGTGGAGATCCTGCCGGAGCTGCGGGCGCGACTCGTACCGGTCCAGCGGCAGGCGCTCTACCAGCGCGACCATACGCGCCGGGGCGTCGGACACCAGGAGCCCATTGATCAGCTCCTCTTTGCTAACGGGGAAACCGACGTGCGCCACGTAGGCCTCAACCTCATGCTCTGTCTCCGTCATGCCGGCGCCTCCTCCTCTCAACCATAGGCCGCGTGCCCGGGATGGTCAAAGTGGTCCGGCGGAGCGACGTGCCCGGTCAGCTAAAGCCCGCACGGAATCCCGGGGCACCCGAGCGCGGAGCGGTATCCCCGCGAGGTTGTGTGAAAAGGAGAGAGACTCGACGGATCGCTCGCCGTCTGTCGGGAGAACGTCACTCCTCCGGAGGGGACATCTCGGTCAGTGGGAACCATCCCGTCCCCGGAACCTCGACATTCACGACCTCGGGAGTTCCCGCGATCAGCAAGGGCAGATCGCGCATTGCCTGTTTGAAGTGCTCCGACTGCACGTGCGCAGCGCCGGCCCCGGCGTCGCGGAACGCTTCAACCAATACGTACTGGTTGGGATCGTCGACGCTGCGCGACCAGTCGAACCAGAGGTTGCCGGCTTCTCGACGCGTCGACCGGGTGAAGTCGCTCACTCGTTCCAGCCAGTCATCGCTGTACTCGGGACGCACTGTGAACCTGGCGACGATGAAGATCATGGGCTCCTCCGCCGACTCCTCACTGATGGATGCCTGCTCCATACTGGCGTGGGAGGCGATGTGCCGCAGAGCGCACTCGACGGGAAAGACCCGCCGGAGCCGCAGATCGCCTTCCCATCTCAACCATAGGTGGCGCGATTCCCGTCGCCAAACGGTGGCCGACAGCATGGAGCCTCTGAATGCGATTACCCGCACGGAGCGCGCATCTTCGCGGCACACTCCGCTGCGGCGCGGCGTGAGGCTGGTTCCGAGCCGGGGGCTCGAGATCGGCGCGATTCTTGTCATCGGCGTGGCGGCGGCCATTCGCGTCGCACTCATCGTTCAGGGCTGGCCGCCACTCAACAGCGATGAAGCCACCAATGGACTTATGGCGCTCCATATCGTCTCCCGTGGCGAGCTTCCGATCTTCGTCTATGGACAGGCATACGTGGGAGCGATCGAAGCCTACCTCGCCGCAACGCTGTTCTGGCTGTTCGGCCCGTCCGATGTCGCGTTGCGTGCCGGCGCGGTCACCCTTTACGCCCTCTTTCTCGGGGCGCTGTATCTCCTCGCACGCCTCCTCTACGACCGTACGGTCGCTCTGGTCTCGATCGCTGTCCTGAGTCTCGGCTCACCCGAAATGCTGTCCCGGCAGCTCGAGGCGAGCGGCGGGTACATGGAGATGCTGGTCTGTGCGACGATCGCCTTCGTCCTCGCCTGCTGGCTGGTTCTGTCGAGCCCGTCTGCTCGATCCCGAGCACGCCTGGCCGCCTACCTCGGAGTCGGACTGGCCTGGGGGCTTGGGATCTGGAGTCACCCCATCGTCCTTGCGCTCCTGCCGCCTTCAGCCATCCTGCTGCTGGTAGCTCGCCGGGACGAGCTTCGCACCCGCGCCCCACTGTTCCTCCTGGCCGGACTGGTCGGCGGCCTGCTTCCGGTAATACTGAACGACCTGTCGACCTTTCCGCATCACACCACCATCGGGACACTCTTCGGGCTCTACGGCGCGGGCGGTACCGGCGCCACCACCGTGCGGGCTGGACTCGACCGGCGGCTGGGCGGCGGGCTGCTTGTCGGCTTCCCGCTGTTCACCGGGGGCTGGCAAATCTGTAACCTCGCGGCGCCGCAACCCTGGCCGCTGCCGAGTCATCCCGGGCCACACACCGTCCTCTGCACGGAAGTTCACGGAGCATGGACCGGCGGATTCGTCGCGACCTGGGCCATCGCGGTGGCCGGAACACTGGCAGCGCTGCGCCGGCGGCCGCTCGCCGGTCGGGCGAATGGCGCGCGCCGAACGGAGCAGGCACGTGCCGCCTGTCGGCTCGCCGTGCTGAGCGCGGCCGGGCTCACCATTCTGCTCTATGTGCTCAGCGCCGGTCCGGCCATCGCGCCACGGCCCAGCGCGCGCTACCTGGTCGACCTCTGGATCGCCGTGCCGTGCCTGGTGGCTGTTCTGCTTTCACCATGCTCCCTCACCCGGAGGATGCCGCTCCTCCGCAGCGCGAAGATCGCACTCGTCGGAGGCCTCCTGGTGGTGATGGCGCTCGATACAGTGGACGCGTTCGGTCAGATTCCCTACATGCAGTGGCAGACGTGGGAACAGCATGCGCTGATCTCCCATCTCGAGCGGCTGGGCGCGACCCGGATCTACACCGACTACTGGACGTGCTATCGAACGATCTACCAGTCGCGGGAGCGGATTCTTTGTGCCGTGCTCGACGAGCATCTCCGGCCGGGCGAGGATCGGTACCCGGCCTACCGCACTGCCGTGCAGCGCGATCCGAACGCCTCGTACGTCTTTCCCCTCCACACACCGTACGCGCTCGCCATCAGTCGCTATCTGGCGCACGCCCGTCGGCGCTACCGGCGCTATGAGCTCAACTACTACGTGGTGTACGTACCAGCCTAGCGCCGGGGCTGCCGGCTGGTGGATCACCCGCTCTCCGTGCCGCCCCGCCACCGGTACGTTCCCCGATCGGGGCCGGTTCTCGCCAACCGGCGTGCCGGCGATGAGATTCGGCAACTCGACCGCAAGAGGTGCGCCGTCTATTCTTCAATAGTAGGTAGAGCACGGCGCTGACCACCCGTGCCATCCGCGCCGTCTGCCGGGCGCCGCGGGAGCAGCCACCAGGAGGAGGAGCATGGTGACCACGCGTGCCGAACTGCCAGGGAGCGAGGTCACGCTTCCCTCCTCTCCGCCACCTCGATCGTACGGGCCACGAGGCGAACATGTCGTCGTGATCGGCGCCGGCCTGGGCGGGCTGGCTGCCGCCGTGCGTCTGCTAGCTGCCGGGATGGACGTGACCGTCCTGGAGGGGCAGCCGGCGCCGGGTGGCCGTGCCGGGAGAATCCGCGACGGAGGCTATACGTTCGACACCGGGCCGTCGCTCATAACAATGCCCGAGATCCTCGACGAGCTGTTCGCGCTGGCGGGAACGACCACCGGGCAGCAGCTCAAACTGCATCCACTGAACCCCTTCTACCGCATCACCTGGGAAGGCGAGCCGCGGGACTTCCTCTTCTCCGGCGACCGCGATGCGATGCGCCGGCAGATCGGCCGGTTCAGCGACGCCGATCGTGACCGGTACGATGCCTTCCTGGCCGCGGCGCGCCGTATTCATGAGGAGGCGATCCTGGTCGCGGGCCGGAAGAGCTTCCTTCGACTGAACGATTTCGTGGCCCTGGTGCCGAAGATGACCCGGCTCGGGGCCCTTCGCTCGGTCGAGGCTTTCGTGAAACGTTACTTCGACGAGCCCCACGTCCGTCAGGCCTTCGACTTCCATCCGCTGTTCATCGGCGGCGCCCCTTCCCGGGTGCCGGCTGTCTACGCCGCCCTTGCCTACCTCCAGATCGCCGGAGGCGTCTGGTACGCGGAGGGAGGGGTGTACTCGCTCGTCGAAGCCCTGGCCCGCCTGGTGCAAGCCGGCGGCCAGCTTCACACCGGCTGCCGCGTCACCGAGATCGTTCACGATGGCCGGGCCGTAAGTGGGGTGCGCACCGATACCGGAGACCTGATCGAGGCACGGTACGTGGTCAGTAATGCCGATGTGGTGACGACGCACCGGATGCTCGGCCGCCGGGTGCGCTCGCCACGTCTTTCCATGAGCTGTTACCTCCTGTATCTCGGGGTTCGTCAGGAGCTCCCACAGCTCCAGCACCACACGCTCCTGGTCGGGCGGGACTACGCCGGCTTTATCCGCGGGGTGACGGTCGAGGGCCGCATCCCGGAGAGTCTCTGTCTGTATCTTCATGCTCCCTCGCGAACTGAGCGAGCAATGGCGGCCCGCGGAGGCGAGTCACTCAGCGTTCTCCTGCCGGTGCCGAATCTCTCCCACCCACTCGACTGGCAGCGCCTCGAGCCCGAGCTGCGAGAGCGCGTGCTGGATATCCTGGAAGCCGACGAGGGACTGGCGCTGCACGGGCTGCGGGGGTCGATCGAAGTCGAGCACTCCTGGAATCCGCTCGACTTTCGCGACCGCCTGGAGGCGGCCGACGGCAATGCCTTCGGCCCCGAACCGACCTTCTTCCAGTCCGCGTACTTTCGGCAGCCTAATCGCGACCGGCGTCTGAAGGGGCTCTACTACGTCGGCGCCGGGACGCATCCCGGCGCCGGCATTCCCGGCGTGCTGATGACGGCCGGCGTCACCACCTCCCTCGTGCGCGACGAGGCGGCCGCGCGGTGATCGGGAACCACGCGGCTCGGAGCTTCCTTCCGCCCGCCGTGGAGGTTACCCAGCGGGTCGCCCGCTCGTTCGCGCCGGCGATCCGGCTCCTGCCCTCCCCGGTGCGTGACGACGTCTACCTGCTGTACTTCGTCTGCCGCACGCTTGACGATCTGGTGGATACGCGCCAGCCCGGGGCCGGCCGCCGTCTGGAGGAGGTCGGCGCATGGGCGCAGGGCACCGGCCCGGCACTGGGCCACGAGGAAGTCATCCTGCAGGGGCTGTTCGCGCGCCACCCCACGATGCCGCGCCAGGCGGTCGTCGACTTTTGCGCCGGCCAGCTCGACGACCTGAATGCCGTGGTTCTGGAGACCGAATCCGCGCTCGATCTTCACGCCTACCGCGTGGCAGGGACCGTCGGTCGCCTGATGGCCGCCGTGCTGGGAGTTCGCGAGGCAAGCGCCCACGCCGCGGCCGAGGCCCTCGGCATCGCAATGCAGCGAACCAACATCCTGCGCGATATCGACGAGGATCTGGCACGCGGCCGCGTCTACCTGCCGGCTGAGACGCTGCGGGAGGCGGGCATCGCCGACCTGGCCCGGGACGATCGGAGGCGACTCCTGACGATTGAGATCGCCGTCGCCGATCAGTGGTACGCGCTGGGACTGGCCGGTACCAGGTACCTGCTGCAGGGCCGGCGCTCGGTCCTGGCCGCCGCGTTGATGTACCGGGAGATTCTGCGCCAGCTGGAACGCGACGGACTGGGCGTGCGTCGACCGCGCCGGGTATGCGTGAGCAGCCGGCGCAAGCTCTGGCTCATGGCGCGGGCCATGAGCGTCGCGACCCCGTGAAGCCACGCACGCGCCGCCTCTAAACGTTACCCCGGCCAGGCTGCCGCCGGCAGATCGCGGCACGCATCCACGCATCGGTCAGTGCGTGTGATACGCCTTCCACACCAGCCGGGCTATCAGCTGCTGCCCCCGATCGTCGGGGTGGATGTCGCCCGGAACGAGAAGGCTCCCTCGCTTCCCCAGGAACGGATGATACAGATCGACATAGGACGCATGAGCCGCCGACGCCGCGGCGACAATGCCCCGATTGAAGCGAATAGCAAGGCTCTGGATCAATCCATCCGCCAGCGGGAGGAAGGTCGGCGGGATCGACGCCGGCAGGTTCGGCACGTAGTATCCCAGCGCGAGAATCGGCACGCCGGGCGCCGCGTCGCGGAGCCGCTGAAGGATCCGGCGGTAATTGCGCGTCGCGCGGGCGAAGGCGGTGTTGAGATCTGCGTACCCCTGCGCCGTCGGCCCCTGCGCCTCGTCGCGAGCGAGGACACCGGCATCGTCCGCCCCGATGTCGAGTGTTATCGCTGCTACTCGGCCGGCGTGCGAGCGAAGGAACGCCGACGCCTCCTGCTGCTGCGGAGTGGCGTCGCCGATTGGGCGGCCGCCGCAGGTTCGTCCGGTGAGATAGCCGCAGGTGTCCTCGCCGTTCACCGCCAGATTGGCAATGTCGTACGGTCCGCCGCCTGACGCGCGCAACCGGCCGAGCAGCAGACAGGCCCAGCCACCGCGTCCCGTGGCGTCGGCGGCGCCATTGCGGCAGAGGCGGTCTCCGGTCGAGCCAGGCTGGTAGCCGGTACTCAGCGAGTCGCCGAGAACCAGCAGGTACCGAGCCGGAGTGGCGTTCGAGTGACTGCTTCCAAACGGCCCGCACCCGGCAAGCGCAAGCGCCGCGGCCATGACCGAGACCAGGAATCCTCGCCGCCGCCCATGTGGTGTCATCAGGCCATGCTAGCGCGAGCGGGTGACCCTCACCCCGACACCGGACGCGGCGGCTTCGGAGCTTTGCCCCGGCACATAGAAGAGAGGCGCCGGTCCGATCGGACCGGCGCCCCGCCGAATAGGAGCAGATGCAGCCGGCGGGCTATCTGCCGGCAGTTACCACTGCCCACCAGTAGCCACCGCTGGCGTTGACCCCTTCTCCGGTGACGTCGCCTGCCTTCTTATCGCCGGCGAAGGTGTACAGCGGCGCACCGTTATAGGTCAGCTGTTGCGTGTTGTCGGTACGCGTGGTGACGCCGAAGGTTCCCGGTATCCCCGACACCTTGTGAGGAACGGTTGTCCCGCTCGTAACCAGACGAGGCGGCCAGAACTTGGCGCACTCACCGTAGCAGCTGCTCTTGTTAGGCGAGTCCGCGGCAAAAATGTATAGCGTTCGTCCCTTCGGCGTCACCAGGATGTGGCCGTGGATCGTCTTGACGAGTTTCGCGCCCGCCGAGGCGTGACTCTTCGCCTGAACCGGTGACACTGCGAGAGCCACGAGTGACCCAACCGTGAGGAGCACCAGCGGTACGAGCGAGAAGCGAGATCGGTAACGTTGCATGACATCTGTCCTTTCAAGCACTTATCTTAGGACAGTACGAGGTGCGGTTACGTCCTCCCGTCGAGCCGGGTGCCATTCCTGAGCCGGCGTCATCTCGACGCGGCGAACTGCAATCTCTCTGCCGACTCGAATCCGGTCTTGTGGTGGAGGCATGACCCTCCGGCCAAATCACGAGCGAACTCACGGCAGGTGCATCCCGGAGCAAAGCTGATACGAGCCGGCAAGCTACTCACAAATGGCCAAAAGGTTTGTTAGAGTGTGATTGAATGGTAGAAGACAAACGTTGGGAGAGTACCATGCCGCGCTTTACTACCGCGCCGGTCGAAGAGGTTGTTCCGAGACGAAAGCAGCGCCAGCCGTCGCAGCGTGCGCAGATGCAGCGGCAATATCGCGAAGCGCTGCGAGACGCAGTCGATAACCGCCAGGCGCTCGTGGTCGAGCTTGATCCCGATGACAAGCCGCTCACCATCCGGAGCCGTCTGAAGCGCGCGGCGGTGGCGCTCGGACTCGACGACGTGCAGATCCGGCGGCGCAGGGACCGAATCGTGGCCTACCTTCCCGGTAACGAGGAAGCTGAAGCCTGATCTGTTGACAGGGCGCTCTTCCGTCGAATGGGCACTCCATGGTAAGATAGGTAGGTGCAGTTAATTCGACCATGTTCCGGCCTGGGCAGGCCGGAGGCTGCACGTCTGTTCACCGTGTGCGTATACTATGCGGGCACGGGTAGATCCGGTGACCGCGGACGCGTTGTCGGCAGTTTTGAGATCGCGGTCCCTGGAGGGCATGTGCCGTTCCCGGCGTGACCGGACCTGGTGGAGACCGGGCACGTTGCAGAAAGCGATGGCTTAGGGGTAACCACATACCGGTCCTCGAACCGCACTACCGCTTGTGCGCATGATTGATTTCGCCATGTTGAGGTAGCTCACTGTCCGTACTTCATGGTGTCTGGCGGCCTGAGACGGCCGGAGGCACCTTTTATCTCTGGGCCGAGCATCTAGACGACGACAACGACTTTGGCTTGACGGCAGAGGAGCTGCGCGAGCGGCTTCCTCTCGTACAGGGCCGAGCGGAGCGCCTGTCACTGTTGCTGCCCTCGATCGACGGCAGACCGTTGATCTCGTCAGACTCCTCGGACGAGGCGGTGCTGGCGCCTACCGAGGTCCCGGCGCTTGCCATCACGCCGGTCGACGCCATGTTCCATCTACTCACGCTGGACCCGGAGGAGAAGATGGGAGATGATCTGCGGTTCTGGCAGATCGCCGCCCGTTTTACCCTCGAGCTGCTGGCGCGCGAGCGCTACGTGCCGACAATCAGCGACAAGAACGTTGCGCACTGGCAGCCGGTACTCACCGGCGACGACCGGAACCGGTTCGCGCGCATGGCGCGTGCCATTCCTCCGGTCTGCCGCGCCGTTCTCCCGCAGGGCTCCCCTCCTTCCGGCACCACCGTCCTCGAATCATTCCTGCAGGCAACGGTGGACGCGCTCTGCCGTCAGTCCTTGCACCGCTGGGAGCCGACCGTCCCGGCGCGGGTGAGCCAGGGGAATCGCGCCCAGGCCTACATATGGCTGCTGACACTCGCTCGTCCGCAGGACGAGCCGAGCACGATCAAGCTAGACCAGCGCCTTCGTGGATCGGTCAAGCGCTGGCTCGAGCCCCTCCAGATCGTCGCGAACGAAGCGTTTCGTACCGCTTTCCGCCTTGAGGCGCCCACCAACCCGCGAGCGCCCTGGGTGTTGCGCTTCTTCCTGCAGGCGGTCGAGGACCCGAGCCTGCTGGTACCGGTCGGACAGATCTGGAAGCAGCGGGGCCCCGGCTGGCAGCAGGTCAAAGCGAAGCAGGGACGGGCGCAGGAGAAGCTGCTGGCGGATCTCGGTCTGGCCATGCGCGTGTTCCAGCCGTTCGAGAAAGCCCTCAAGACGGCGCATCCCGAGATCGCCAATCTCTCCGTGCAGCAGGCCCACACCTTCCTGCGGGAGGCCGCTCCGATTCTCGAGGAGAGCGGCATGGGCGTCATCGTCCCCAGCTGGTGGACGAAGCGGCGCCGGGGGCTGGCCGCTCGTATACGGCTGCGGCCGGAAGAGGAGCACGTAAACGGCCACAGCTTGCTGGGGCTCGACACGCTGGTGCGGTACGACTGGCAGCTCTCCCTGGGCGGCAAGAGTATCAATCCCGAGGAGTTTGCGCGGCTGGCCGCGCTCAAGGCGCCGCTCGTCCGGGTCCGTGGCGAGTGGGTTGAGCTCAACCCAGAGGACGTCCAGAAGGCGCAGGAGTTCTGGGAGAAGAACAACGGAGACACGATCTCGCTGTCCAAGGCCCTGTCCCTGGCCGCCGGCACCAGCGACCTCGACGGCGAGCTGCCCATCGAGTCGGTCGAGACGGAGGGATGGCTCAACGCTCTGTTCGAGAAGGACGGCGCGATCAACGAGGTCCCGCAGCCGGAGAGCTTTGTCGGCGAGCTTCGTCCCTACCAGAAGCGCGGCGTCTCCTGGATGCAGTTTCTGGTCGAGCGCGGCCTGGGCCCCTGTCTGGCCGACGATATGGGCCTCGGTAAGACCATCGAGCTGATCAGCCTCCTCCTCAATATGCAGGAGCACTCCACACTCATCGGGCCGGTGCTCCTGATCTGCCCAATGTCGGTGGTCGGCAACTGGGAGCACGAGCTCCGGCGCTTCGGCCCCTCGATCAAGGTCATGGTTCACCACGGCGCCGGACGCCTCACCGGGGATGCTTTCCGCAGTGAGGCCCGCAAGCACAATCTCGTGATCAGCACCTATGCGCTGACCGCCCGCGACCGGGAGCTTTTCGAGTCGATGCGGTGGCAGGGCGTGGTGCTCGACGAAGCCCAGAACGTGAAGAATGCCGCGACCAAGCAGTCCCAGGCGGTTCGCGCCCTGCCGGCAGACTTCCGCGTCGCCCTGACCGGCACCCCGGTGGAGAACCGTCTCACCGAGTTGTGGTCCATCATGGAGTTCCTCAACCCGGGCTTCCTTGGACCGCAGGAGCGGTTCCGCAAGAACTTTGCGATGCCGATCGAGCGCGGCAATGACGCCGCGACCAAGGCCCAGCTGCGCACCCTGGTGCAGCCATTCATCCTGCGGCGAGTCAAGACCGACCCGACGATCATCTCCGACCTCCCCGAAAAGCTGGAGATGAAGGTGTACACCTCGCTGCTGCCCGAGCAGGCCACGCTCTACGAGGCGGTGGTACGCGACATGCTGCAGCAGATCGAGTCCGCCGAGGGCATCCAGCGAAAGGGCCTGGTGCTCTCGAGCCTCACCAAGCTGAAGCAGATCTGCAACCATCCCGCCCATTTCCTGGGCGATCGCAGCCCGCTGGCGCAGCGCTCCGGCAAACTGGCCCGCCTCGAGGAGATGCTGGACGAGGTGGTGGCGGCCGACGACCGCGCGCTGGTCTTCACCCAATACGCCGAATGGGGTCGTGAGCTCCAGATATATCTCCGCGAGCGGCTGGGGAAAGATGTGCTCTACCTCTATGGCGGCACGCCGCGCACCGTGCGCGACCGGCTGGTCAGCCGCTTCCAGAACGATCGGCGCGGTCCCCCGGTCTTTATCCTCTCGCTCAAGGCGGGAGGAATCGGCCTGAACCTGACGCGCGCCAGCCACGTCTTCCATTACGACCGCTGGTGGAACCCGGCTGTGGAGCAGCAGGCGACCGACCGCGCCTTCCGGATTGGCCAGACCCGCAACGTGCAGGTCCACAAGTTCATCGCTTCCGGGACGCTCGAGGAGCGGATCGACGACATGATCGAGAGCAAACGGCTGCTCGCCGAGCAGATCCTCGGCACCGGAGAATCGTGGCTCACCGAGATGTCCACCGACGATTTGCGCCAGCTGTTCGAGCTCCGGCGAGAGGCGGTGATGTCGGAATGACGAGACGAGAATTTTATGTCTAGAAGAACAGAGTTCGCCAGCACGTGGTGGGCCCAGCGCTGGATCCGCGTGCTCGAGCGTTTCGGCTGGAGCGCGCGGCTCAATCGCGGCCGCTCGTACGCGCGCCATGGCAATGTGCTGGATATCGACGTGCAGCCAGGGCTGGTGCGGGCCAAGGTGCAGGGATCACGCAAGCAGCCGTATCGGGTCGAGATCGGGCTCAAGCCGCTGAGCCGGCAGGACTGGAACAAAGTCTTCGCCCTGCTGCGGCGCAAGGCGATTTATGCGGCGCGCCTCCTTTCTGGTGAAATGCCGCGGGACATCGAGGAGATCTTCAAGGCAGCCGAGGTCCCGCTCTTCCCGCAGTCCGGCGAGGATCTGATCATGTCATGCACCTGCCCGGACTGGGCAAGTCCGTGCAAGCACGTCGCCGCCGCCTACTACGTGCTCGGCTCAGAGTTCGATCGCGATCCATTTCTGCTCTTCGAGCTGCGCGGCCGGAACAAAGAGCAGGTAATGGCAGCGCTGCGTGGGCAGCGGCCGGAGCGAGCGCCGGCCGCCCGGCCGCCACGGGTACAGTCGGAGCCGCTGGAAGATCATCTCGGAGACTTCTGGGAGGCCGGTGAGGAGCTCGACGACATCACGATCCGGGTGACTCCGCCGCCCGTTCAGCAGGCCATTCTCAAGCGACTCGGTCCCCTGCCGCTCCGCGATCTCCCCGACGAGTGGCAGGGCGACCTGGCCCGGATGTACGAGGTCGTCAGCCGCGACGCGCTGGCCTTCGTCCACGTGCCCGGCGCATCGCCGCGTTCCAACGGGGCGTCTGGCGACTAACGCCCTGGGCTGAATCGCACCCCACTCCCTCTCGAGTAAGGGGACCACCAGCGCCCTGGGACCGCTCGGGCGATTCGCCTACTGGCACGAGTCATGCGGCTATCGTCCTGGAAGCGGTAGTGGCCGCTTCAAGGAGGATAGCGATGAACGCCGCCATTTGGGTGATCGTAGCGGTCGTGGTGATCGTGGTCCTGGCCCTCGGTGTCTGGCAGTACATGCAGCGCCGGCGCGACCAGGAAGTGCGCCAGCAGTTCGGCCCGGTGTACGACCGAACCGTCGAGCAGTACGGAGGCGACGAGCGCAAGGCAAACGCCGTCCTGGCGGAACGGAAGGACGAGCTGGAGAAGGTCACGGTTCACCATCTGAGCGCGGACGAGCGGCAGCAGTACACAGACCGATGGCAATCGATCCAGGCCCAGTTCGTCGACGACCCGGGTGGCGCGGTCGAGCGCGCCGATACGCTCATCGGCGAGGCCATGCAAACGATCGGCTTCCCGGTGGACGGGTCGCGGGCCCGCGAAGAGGCGGTGGCGGTGAAGTACCCGGAGGCTGCCGGTGACTACCAGCAGGCCCACGACATCGCCGACCGGCAGCGGAACGGTGACGCCAGCACTGAGGACCTGCGCCAGGCAATGGTGCTGTACCGCTCGCTGTTCCAGCGCCTCGTTGGAATGCCGGTGACAAGTCAAACCGAGGTGACGCAATGAACGAACAAGGTGAAGCGACAACGGTCGAGCAGCCGCGTGAGGCGGAAACCGGCCTGAGTACCGCCGATCTTGCTGCGGCAGGCAGCACGCCGCAGCGGGCTGCGCCGTCGAGCGATACCCAGGTCGAGACTCGGTCGTCCGGTGGCGACCAAGCGTCCAGTCCGCTCTTCTCGTCCGACAAGGCGGATGATTACCGGACCCGCTGGAGCGACGTTCAGGCCAGCTTCGTCGATGATCCGCGCCGCGCGGTGGAGCAAGCCGATGGACTCGTCGCCGACGTGATCAAACGGCTGGCGGAGATCTTCGCCGACGAGCGTCGGAAGCTCGAGAGCCAATGGGAACAGGGCGAGGACGTCTCAACTGAGGACCTGCGGGTCGGCTTGCAACGCTATCGCGCGTTCTTCGATCGGCTGCTTTCCGTCTAGCAGGTGGTTTATGACCCACAGACAATTCAAATGCGGGTCATGAACGGGGCAGCCCAGCTCAGAATCTAAGCGGTCGCTTGCTTCACCTCGATCATGCCGTTGCGCACGCGCACGTCGTAGGCCGGCTCCGGCATCGTGGCCGGTCCGTGGATCACCGCGCCGTCCCACAGATCGTACTGTGAACCGTGGCAAGGACAGATGATCGACCGGCCCTCCAGGCTGCCACCCGCCAGGGAGCAGCCGGCGTGGACGCAGGTATCATCCAGCGCGTAGATATCGCTTCCAATCTTCACCAGGACGATCGACACTCCCGACACGTCGGCCTTCGCCGGCTTACCTTCGGCGAGCTCGCCCTCCGGCAGGACTGGCGTGTACTCGCCCGGTCCATGAGTGAACGCGGTGTGATTGACGCCGTAGCCGATGTCGTACACCTCATCGCCGCCCAGGTAGGCACCCGCTGCCGCCAGAAGATAACCCGTGTTGGAAAGGAGCACGCCGGCGCGTCTCGCCCCGCCGAGCCGTGCAAGCAGAGCAAGTAGATAGGTGGCGAAGGTCGCGGTCATGGTGACGCCGTGCAGCAGTCCGAGCTTGCGCTCCTTGCCGTAGGTGTCGCTCCAGTCGGTGAAACCGGTGGCGGCTGCCCCCGCCGCCGCGGCCAGTCCGGTTGCCAGCGTGATGTCCGCCGCCGTCTCCAGCGTATCGTCGTCGCGCCGGGAGCCGATCAGGTCCAGGACGAGCGTGCACGTCCAGGCGCCGATCGGCACGTCGGTAATCACCGGGTGCAGCGGATGGCCCAGCCAGGTGCCGTTCAGCAGATCCTTGATCTGCTTGCCGTTCTCACCGGCGTTGGAGAAGAGCGACGTGATGTATTTCTGGAGCGGGTCGCCCAGTGCGTCGAGCCATTCCTGCTCCTCAACCAGCTTCTGTAAGGGACGAAACATGATTGGCCTCCGTCCGGCGGGTTGAACACCCGGCTCTCTCTCATTATGAGACAACGCCTGCGGGCGGCCTGTTACACCCGGACCCGCCGGCGCGTTATAGGAGAGACGGGTCAGGATGAGCGCAGGCTCTCATCCACCTGTAATGTTGCAATCGTATAAACAGATGATACCGACCTTGTGAAAGGCCTCCCCGTATGTACACCCTGAAAATACTTGGCGCGCGGCGAAGTACCATCGCCGTGCACCGCTGTGAAACCTACGCCGACCTACGAGAGCTTCTCGCGGTCTACCATTCGCTGGGCTACGCTCCCGAGGCACTCGTCGTCGAGGAGCAGCAGGCATCGGAACGCGCTGCCTAAAGCGACGCGTTCAAAACCCGTGGGCCGGCGCCTCCGTGCCCGGCTCCGGAGGGTTCTGAAACCTGCCCTTAACTCCGAACTGCCACCGGATAGTAGCCGGTAGGCGTGCTGTAGCAGATCGCGCTCCACACGTCGAACTGGTACCAAGCGGCGGCGGGGCTCATGTGGTCCTCGACTACCCCGTCCAGTCCAATCACCGGGATGTAGACGCGCGTTCCGAAGGGGTAGTAGTTGTTTGCCAGCATGCCGTAGAAGACCGGCAAGCCGCTCGACGACAACCACCCGGCCGAGCCCGGGCAGTATGAGGTGAGGAAGGCGGTTATCCAGGTCTGGCGTGTCTTGGGCCGCGCCGCGCGTCGCTTGGCGGAATGATGCTTCTTCGGGTGTCGATGGTGGACGGCGGTGGGAAGCGGCAGAGGCGTCGGCGTGGGCGTCGCTTGAGGCAGCGTGAGGGTAGGCACCGACCCCGGCGTGGCGGTCGAGACCGACACCGTTGGAACCATCTGTGGAGTCTCCGTGGGAGTGGGAGCCTGCTGGGCCGAAACCCTTCCGTCCTGGCCAGCTCCCAGCGCCACCAGGGTGCTTGCCGCCAGTATCAGCGACAGGCACCAGCGCCTACTCAAGGCCCTCCGTCATCACTATCCACTCTCCTCTGTGGGCCGCACCGGCGAGCCGCCTCGTGCGCAACCGCCACGCGCACACCGTCCCACCGGCACATGACCACTCTATAGCAGGCTATCAGATTCCGTCAAGTCGGCTAGAATCAGCGGTCATGTCTGCCGGCCCGCCGGCCTCCGGTCCACTGGCCGGCGAGCCGATTCCACTGCACGGCGGCGCCCCGGGCGCGGGTGGCTGCAACGGCTGCATCGATTGCTGCCACCTCCCGGAGATCTCGGTCACCGACGAGGAGGCAGCGCGCCTGCGTGAGCTGTTTGTCCTGGGCGAACACCGCGGCGAGCGCCTCGTCCTGAACCCGGATGCCGCCAACGAGGGCTGGCAGATTATGCGTGGCCCGTGCGTCTTTCGGCGGTCGGAGAGCCCGCTCGACGCCGGCGGCTGCGCCATCTACGAGGACCGGCCGGCAAGCTGCCGCATCTTTACCTGCCGGCTGCTGCTCGAGCTGCGCCGGTCCGCCGGCTGAGCGCTTCCACGCCTCAGGGCTGTGATACCGTCGGATAGAGACCTGCGTTCGCCCCGCCTCCCTGTCCTGCTCACCGGCAGCCTCTGAGGCTCGGAAGAGCCTCGCCGGGAGCCCGAGTGGCGTTCCATCGACGCCGCCCATCCAGTACGACCGTTCAGCCGATG
>DATGJB010000033.1:0-20420 GCA_035295425.1 Chloroflexota bacterium
GGCTGACCGGAATCGTCGGCGCCATCTGTCTGTTTGCGGCACTGAGTGTTTGGCTCTGGCGCCCCGGGCACTGGCGTCTGGTCCTGGCCTTTTTGACGATAGCGATGTTCGCGGCGATCCTCCACTCGTACACCTTCGAAGACCCGACGTAGATACGCAGTCCCGAGCGTTTCCTCCAGTCGTAGCCGGGCTGCCGTATCGCTCGCTGCGGGCCGGTATGCGTTCGGGCTCATGAGTCCTTGCGGAGCACTGCGGTGAAGGCCTCCGGCGGTAGCTCGACGTTTCCCACCCGTTTCATGCGCTGCTTGCCTTCACGTTGCTTCTCGAGCAGCTTGCGCTTGCGGGTGACGTCTCCCCCGTAACACTTGGCGAGCACGTTCTTGCGCATGGCGCGAATCGTCTCGCGCGCGATTACCTTGTTGCCGATGGCCGCCTGGATCGGAACCTCGAACAGCTGGCGCGGGATGACCGCCCGCAGCTTGTCGACGAGCTCCCGGCCCTGGTAGTACGCCTTGTCCCGGTGCGCGATGATCGACAGCGCGTCGACCGGCGTTCCGGCAACCAGCAGATCGACCTTCACGACATCGGCTTCGCGGTAGCCGCTGAACGTGTAGTCAAGAGAGCCGTAGCCCTGGGTGCGGGACTTGAGCTCGTCGTAGAAGTCGACGATGAGCTCGGAAAGTGGCATGTCGTACCTGAGCATGACGCGTTGCTCGGAGACGTAGTCCATCTGCACCAGCGTGCCGCGCCGCGCCTGCACCAGCTCCATGATCGTGCCGACGTGGTTCGGCGGCACGAACAGCGTCGCCGCGACCCACGGTTCGTGGATCGACTCGATCTCCACCACCGGCGGCAATTGCGACGGACTGTCCACTACGAGCTCTGTACCGTCGGTCTTCGTGACGTGGTACTCCACGCTGGGCGCGGTGGTGAGAAGATCGAGGTCGTACTCACGTTCCAGCCGCTCCCGGATGATGTCCATATGAAGCAGTCCGAGGAACCCGGTGCGGAATCCAAAGCCAAGCGCCGCCGAGCTCTCCGGTTCGTAGACCAGGCTGGCGTCGTTCAGCCGTAGCCGGTCAAGCGCGTCGCGCAGCAGGGGGTACTCTTCGCCGTTCATCGGAAACAGGCCTGCAAACACCATCGGGTTGGCCGGCTGGTACCCGGGAAGAGCGCTCGTCGCCGGGTGATCCGCCGAGGTAATGGTGTCGCCGACCCGCGACTCGCGTACCGATTTCAACCCGGTCGCGATGTAGCCGACTTCGCCTGCCTGCAGCTGCTCGACGGCAACCATGCCCGGACGGAAGACGCCGACCTCAAGTGCTTCGATCCGGCGCTCGGTCGAGATCAGGTAGAGGGGCTCGCCGTCCCGAACCGTGCCGTCCATGACTCGCACGTACGCGATCACTCCCTTATACGGGTCGTAGTGAGAGTCGAAGATCAACGCCCGCAAGGGGGCGTCGGCGTCACCCGAGGGGGGCGGCACGTGGTGCACCACCGCCTCCAGGATCTCCTCGATACCCACACCTTCCTTGGCGCTGGCCAGTATCGCACTGGACGCGTCGAGACCGATCACTTCCTCGATCTCCCTCCGGACCTCGTCCGGATCCGCGGCTGGTAGATCGATCTTGTTGATCACGGGGATGATCTCCAGATGGTTCTCGACCGCCAGATAGACGTTGGCAAGCGTCTGCGCCTCGACCCCTTGCGCCGCGTCAACGACTAGCAGCGCTCCCTCGCACGCGGCAAGCGAGCGCGAGACCTCGTAGGTGAAGTCCACGTGACCGGGCGTGTCGATGAGGTTGAGCTCGTACTCCTCTCCGTCGCTGGCCCGGTACTGCATGCGGACCGCCTGGAGCTTGATGGTGATGCCGCGCTCGCGCTCGAGGTCCATCTGATCGAGCACCTGCTCGGTCATCTCACGCTTGGCGAGCGTATGCGTCGCCTCCAGCAGGCGGTCGGCGAGTGTCGATTTGCCGTGGTCGATATGGGCGATGATGCAGAAGTTGCGAATGTGTGCTGGGTTCACCGTCAGTCCGTTCGCGGCAGGAAAAGGCGCTGCCTCGCGCTCGCGTCGACCCCGGGCACCGTTCCCGGTAGGCGGCAAACGCCGCTTGTAAAGGCGTCACTCTCGAAAAAAGCCGGCCGCGAACGAGGGGATGCGGGCCATCGTTCGGAGCCAGCCTTCCGGGATCGCGCTGTCGCCGCGCTCTCACCATTTTACTCAGAGTCACGGCTTCGTCCGGGATTCAACCGCGCTGTGGCACAATCAGGATGGACTGCAAGCGAGAGCTCCGGCACTCCAATGTGTCCGCCGGAAGAAAGGATAAGGCATGGACGGTAACCAAGACTGGTACCGGCAGCTGGCCGCCCTCGTACTCCTCTCGGCGTCGCGCGCCGCTGTCGAGTACATCACGAATCCCGGTAGCCGGACCGAGGCTACCTCGCAGCTCAAAGGAGCGTTCGCCGAGATCGACTACGACGCGATCGCCCGCGCGCTCACTCGTTCGATCAACGATCTCGCGGACACCAGCAAGGACCGGCTGAGTGGCACCATCGATACGCTGCGCGAGCGCGGCGTCGGGGCGGTGGACGATGCAAAATCCAAAGCCGAGCAGCGGCTCGCCCCACGGAGAAAGGGTAGAAAGATGCGGTTCCTTTTCGGTCTCATCATGGGGGCTGTGATCGCCTACTTCGTCCTCGACGAGCAGCGCCGTGACGACCTGCTCGACCGACTGACGGGCGCCGGTGGGCCAATCCAGCAGACCATGCCGGACTACTCGCCGCCTCCGCCCAGCAGTACCGCTACCGGCTCGTCGGGGTCAGAGAGCAGCACTGGCGCCTCGAGCAGCACCACTTCCTCGGAAAGCGCGACGGAGTAAGCGGCCGGAGTAGATCAGTCCGCGGCTGAGCTGGCCTTTACCGGCCGGAATCGCACGCTGCCCGTAGGTTCCAGGGCATGGCGCCATCGCGCGCTGTTGCGCCTCTCGCTGTGCGCTTCCGGCCGCCCTCTCCGTCATCCACCGCGGCATCCCCGGCGCACGCTCTGAAGCCTCGGTCCGCCGTGACCCGGGTACCCTCCGGGTGTGGGCCGCAGCCCGGCATGTCGGACGCTGCCCTTGCCGTGAGAAACCCGTAATGAACGCACGTTGTCCGATCCGTGCGGGAATGGTGGTGGGTCCGGCATGTCGGCGTTGGAGTCGGTTTGACGGTGGTGTGCGTGATATCCGACATGCCGGGCTGCGGCCCACACCCGGAGGGTACCCGGGTCACGGCGGACCGAGGCTTCAACGTATGGTGTCCGCAGCGTCTTGGGGAGACGTGGTATTGTGCCCGCCCCGACTTGGGGGACCCAGCGTTGTACCCCGCCGCGACGGGGGTAGACAGAGCATTGCGCCTAACGCGACGCGGGGAGACACGGTGTGATAGGCACGGGGCGGGCCGCGACTTCACGACACGTGCCGACGCGTCTTCCATACCCTGAAGCCCCGGACGGCCCTGTCCGGATCGCCCCGCAGGGCGACATGTCGGGTGGCGCTTACGCCGCCATCAAACCGACTCCAACGCGGTCGATTCTCGGCGTGACCGTCAGCAGCGCTTGATGCGCGCCTCGCCCTCCCACGGGACGGTAGGCGTCGCATGCGCTTTGCCCGTAGCCTGCGCAACATCCGACATGCCGGGCTGCGGCCCGGCCCGGACAGGGCCGTCCGGGGCTTCAGGGTATGGTGCGCACGGCGGGCCGGCGATCCACGGTACGGTGGCCACGGCGCGGTAAGGGCACACCCCATGTTGGCCACGGCGCGATAGTGGGCGCACCCTGTAGTGGCCACGGCGCGGCAGGGATACACGGTGTGGCGGCCACAGCGGGGCGAGGCTTCCCGGGAGGAAGCTGACCCGCTCCCCGGGCTACCCTCGCGCTCGCAGGCCGCGCTCGATTTCGCGCTGCGCTTCGCGCTTGGCGATGGACTCGCGCTTGTCGTACTGGTGCTTACCGCGCGCCAACCCGATCTCCACCTTTGCCTTCCCGTGCTTGAGGTAGAGCTGCAGCGGCACCATCGTGTAGCCACGCTGCCTCACCCTGCCGATCAACGTCGCAATCTCGCCGCGGTGCAGCAGGAGCTTGCGGTCGCGGAGCGGTTCGTGATTGTAGCGATTGCCATGATCGTACGGAGCGATGTGGACGTTCACCAACCAGGCTTCATCGCCGATGATGCGCGCATACCCCTCCCGCAAATTGACCCGCCCCTCGCGAATCGACTTGATCTCGGTACCGGTCAGCACCAGCCCGGCCTCGATCCGCTCGTCGATGAAGTAGTCATGCGTGGCACGCCGGTTGACGGCGATGACTTTGACCGGCTCGCCTCCACGGATCGGCACCGGCCGCCTACTCTTCGATGAAGGAGATGCGGCGGTACTAGTCGTAGCGGCGGTCGAGACGCTCGTCCTCTCGCATCGACTCCAGCTCCACCAGCGCGCTAAGCACCGCCTCCGCGACGGCGCGCGCCGCAGCGGCATGGTCCTGATGCGCGCCACCCAGCGGCTCCGGAACGATGCAGTCGATCAGACCCAGTTGCCGGAGCTCCTGCGCGGTGATACGCATGCTGGCCGCGGCGTCGGGCGCATACGCGGCATCTCGCCAGAGAATCGCCGCCGCGGCCTCCGGTGAGGCCACGGTAAAGGTTGAATGCTCCAGCATCAGGATGCGGTCGGCCACGGCGATTGCCAGAGCGCCGCCGCTCCCTCCCTCGCCGATGATCACGCACACGGTAGGTACTCGAAGGTCGAGCATGGTCGAAATACTCGAGGCGATCGCCTCGGACTGTCCGCGCTCTTCGTCCTCGAGACCGGCGTGGGCACCGGGAGTGTCGACAAAAGTCACAACCGGGAGGCCCAGGCGCTCAGCGGCCTTCATCAGGCGCTCCGCTTTCCGGTAGCCTTCTGGGTGCGGCATCCCGAAGTTTCGGGTCAGATTCTCCTTGGTGTCGCGGCCCTTCTGCTGGCCGACGACCATGACCGGCCGCCCCTCCAGCATCGCGGGCCCGCCCACGATGGAGCGGTCGTCGGCGAACGATCGGTCGCCGTGCAGCTCGACAAAGTCGGAGAATGCCCACTGGAGGTAGTCCAGCGTGTACGGCCGCTCTCGATGGCGGGCGACCTGCGCCTTCTGCCACGGCGTCAGCTGGCTGTAAATGTCGCGCAGCCCATCTTCGAGCCGCGATCGCAGCTGCTCCTCGTCGGCTGATGACCCGTTCCCGGCCTGCCTGCGCCGTACCTCTTCGAGCTGATGCTCGAGTGGCCGCAAGCTGCTCTCAAACTCCAGCATGCTGCTCCACGCGGCCCCTGCGGCGGGCGACGGCTGGGTTACTTGTGGCGAGAAGGCGTACCAGACGGCCCAGGAGCGAGGGGAGCTCGGCCCGCGCCACAACGATGTCGATCATTCCGTGCTCCAGGAGGAATTCAGCCCTCGCCGCGTTCTGCGGAAGCTTCTGGCGCATCGTCTGCTCGATCACGCGACGCCCGGCGAAACCAATATAGGCGCCCGGCTCCGCGATATTGACATCGCCGAGGATGGCATAGCTGGCGGTCATACCTCCCAGGCAGGGATCGGCCATGACCGACAGGAACGGCAGCCCAGCTGCTTTGAAGCGATCGAGCGCGGCAACCGTCTTGGCCATCTGCAGCAGGCTGATCGTCCCTTCTTGCATCCTCGCGCCTCCGCCGCTCGAGACGACAACCAGCGGCAGCAACTCCCGCCGGGCCAGCTCGATGGCGCGGGTCAACTTTTCGCCGAAGACCGCACCCATGGAACCGCCGGCGAACCCGAATTCGGTCACACCGAAGACCAGCGACTGTCCATCTACCGCGCCGGTCCCGTAGATGAATGACTCGGCTGCGCCGGTCTGGCGCGCATACTGTTCGAGCTTGTCGCCGTAGACCTCCCCGCGACTGCTGAAGTGGAGCGGATCGGAGGAGTGCATCCCGGCATCGATCTCGCGGAAGGTGCCGGCGTCGAGCGTGGCGTCGATCCGCTCCCGCGCCGTCAGCGGCCAGTGGTACTTACACTTCGAGCAGACCTTGAGTGACTGCTCATGCTCCTTGGTGTACTGGAGCTCCTTGCAGCGCGGGCACCGCACCCAGAGATTGTCGGGCACCGACGCCGCCCGCTGCGCGCCCTCACGCGGCAGGCGCTTGAGTATTTCCTTCATCCCGACTCCGGCCGAAACCTTTGACCATACTACCACCGTGACAGCGACCTCCTGGCCGGACGGACATCCAGGACCCAGCCCAGGCGTACCGGAGCCGCGACAGCCGCCAGACTGCCGGCGTTTACTCCAGGTCCGGGCTCAGAGCACCTGTCTCCAACCGGTGGGCGTCGCCTCGTCGGCGGTGAGACCGGGAACACGCGCCATCGGACCGATGTACCGCCCGTTGACGGTGATACGGACCCGCGATCCGTTGTATGTGGCGATGTAGATCGAGCGGCGGGCGGTGAAACGCTTGCCGCCAGCGCCGGCACGTAGCAGTCCCTGGAAGACCCGCTTGCCGTCGTCGGTAACTCGCACCCAGACCGGCGCGACGGCACGAACCTGCAGCCAGACGGTGCGCGGCACGTGCTGGACAACCTGCTGCACCGGTGGCTGCTGAACCCCGCCCAGATTCTCCGGGGTCAAGCTCAGCGCCGGCGGCGCAGCATGCACGGAGTTGTACTCCTTGATGGCGTATCCGCCCACCACCAACGCGGCGAGAACGGTGAGAACCCAGAGGATCCGAACGCGGTTCTGACGTTCATACCCACTGGCCAGCACGCGCGTTGCCGGCTTCACCGTGGGAATCGGTGACGGCTGCATCGCGTGGTAGTCCTCCGCGACGTCGTCGGGGTGGAGGCCCAGAAACCGCGCGTAATTACGAAGGAATCCTGTCGTGTACGCCGGTCCCGGCAGGAGGTTGTACTCGCCGTTCTCCAGCGCCTCGAGGAAGTGCACCTTGATACGAGTTGCCTCAGATGCCTCGTCCAGGCTGAGGTTCTTCTTGTGCCGCGCGTTGCGCAGCAGTTCCCCAAGTTCGCTCATGCGAGCTCCCTGGCGTGTGGGTTTCTTCGTGGAGTCACCAATTGAGGCCGCCATCCCAATTCGACCGTAGAGGGGAAACGATCACGTGACTCGTTTCTCAGCTTACCGACCTTGCCTGACAAAGTCAAAAAAGTGCTGATTCGCTACCACCCCTGGTTGCCACGCCTCCGCCACCCGGGTTACCTGCCGGCTGGCTCTGGTCTACAAGCCCATGTATTCGCGCAAACTACCTTCGGCAGCTCGCATCGCAGTCACCCAGTCGGAGATCACGTGACAAATAATGTGAGCAATCATGTGGATCGTGTCTTGTCAACAACGGTTTGGAGCCGTAATCTGGGTCTTGGTCGCGGATGTGCCGCGACCCGCGGTTAGGAAAGGAGAGTTTATGAATCCACGTTCCGCTTGCCCGCGAAGGCGCGGATCTAGATTCGTACAGCCCTCGTCGGCACCGCGATAGCCGGGTTTGGGAAAGCAAGGTAAAGAGAGATGAGAGGATTGAAGAAACCAGCTCAGCGAGTGGCGGCGATCGGAGCTGCCGCCGCCATTACCATTGTCGGCCTCCAGAGCGCCCACGCCAGCAACGGTGGAATCGTTGGACTCGCCAGCGCAGGGGTGCCGATCGTGACACATGGACACGTACCCACGGCTCGTGCTCAGTTCTGCGGCACGGGGTTCACCCACATGTACGTCAATACGGGTGGATACGGGACGAAGCAGCAGGCGGTCATCGACGTCTACGACGCCTGCGGCACCCACGTGCAGACGTTCAACACGACCGCCAACGTGAATTACGGGGATTTCGGGTCGAACAATCTGGCGTATATCGTCGACTCGTCCAACACCTACCAGTGCCTGGTCATGGCCAACAAGACCGGTCCGACGGGGGGCGCCGGCGACTGGGAGAGCTTCCTCCTTACCAACGGGCAAATCACGAAACAGGTCAGCACCGTCAAGGATCCGGACGGCGGCAGTAACGGTACCGGGCCCGGCGATGTCGCCGCAAACCCGACGTACGACCGCGGAGTGGTCTTCAGCGCGGACACCAGCGGCACGATCTGGATGCTGAAAGTTGGCAAGGGCTGCAAGCTGGGCAAGAAACCGGTCGCCGCAAAGAGCATTCCAACCGGGGCGAAGTATTACAACCTGGTGGTGGATGCTACTCAACCCGGCGTCGTACACGCTGCCGACATCGGCAAGAACACCATAGATACCTACTCGATCAAGCCGTTCCGGTTCTATAAGTCAGATTCGGCACTCGTCAGCGGCGGCGCCGACGGCATCTCGGAAGACTGGACCGGTCACGGTTTCCTCGGCCTGGGAGCGGTAGAGAACTTTTCCCAGGTTGACAACGGAACGGCTGCCGGGCTGAACGGCACGAGTTGGTTCACCCCTTCCGGCGAGCCCGGCGGATACGACACCTCGGACACGGCGGTCGACGGTGGCGTAACCCATTGCGTGTTCGCGGCGGACGAGACGTCGACCGGAAACGTGGGCTGGTATCCGTTCCCGGGTGGGGGGGTCTCATTCGGGGGAACCGATGCGCCGCCAGGCGGCACGGCGTTCGTGGGGCCAATGATTTCGGACGGCTTCAATCTGTATGTGACCGATTGGCTCACCGGTGTGGTGTATGCCAGCCCGGTCAACAGCCCCGATTGCTCGATCAACCTGCAGCCGTGGGCGACCGAAACGTACAACAACACCGTCGTACAGGGGATCGTCCTGCATTAGAATCGTCGTTCCGGACTACGCGGACCGGTAGCAAACGGCAGTGGCATGGGCCCGCGAGCGCGTCGCAAAGCCGGCGCGCTCGCGGGCCGTCGCGTCTCCCCGGCTGCTAACGTGGACGGCGACGTGCCTCCCACGCGGTATCCAGTGCCATGCGCATTGCCTCGTCGCGTGACCACACTTTGCCGTCGACGAGCAGGCTCTCGACACGGCTCCGCTCGAGTCCGTTACCGGCAAGTCGCACATAGCGCTCGTGTCGCCTCTTCTCTGTGTCGGCCAGTGTGATGTCGCGTTCCTCCCGCAACCGCTCGGAGGCGCCGAACAACCGCAGTGCGACCGCAGGCGACGCCTTCGCAAGCGAGCAGGCGACGGCTTCGAGCGTAAACGTTACACCCTGCCCATGGTCTAGACGCGCGAAAAT
Organism: Chloroflexota bacterium; assembly: GCA_035295425.1. Classification (GTDB taxonomy): domain Bacteria; phylum Chloroflexota; class UBA5177; order UBA5177; family UBA5177; genus DATGJB01. The sequence continues at coordinate 9,217 of DATGJB010000033.1, forward strand.
CTCCAGCGCTTCTGAGGCAAGGGGCAGTGCCCGTTGCGTGTCACCTTCGTAGAGCGCGACGTCGGCCAGACAGTAGAGCGCCCTGGCCACGTTTTGCGGCTCTTCAAGATCCCGACAGGCTTCCAGGGCCGCTTCCAGATGACGCCGCGCTTCGCGTGGATCGTCGCGGGCCAGGGCGAGCAGACCGCGATTGGAGATGACAAATGCTTCGCCGCTCGTATCGCCGAGGCGCCGGAACGAGTCCTGGGCATCCAGGAACATGCGGTCTGCCCGATCCAGCTCTCCGAGGTCCATCAGTATGGCCCCCAGATTCCCTTGCTCGATCGCGAGCGTCAGCGCGTCGTCTGTTCGCTCCAGGACGACGAGACTGCGCTCGAAGTAGTCTTTCGCGGCGTGCAGGTCACCGCGACTGTGCGCGACCGTGCCCAGATTGCCCAGAGAGGCACCCATGCCGGCGGCGTCGTTCATCGCCTCGCGGAGCTGCAGGCTCTCCTCGTGGAGCCGCACGGCGGCGTCCGGATCGCCCTGCTCCCATGCAGTCAGTCCAAGTCGATTCAGCGCTTCAGCTGCGCCCCATAGATCGCCCAGCTCGCGGAACATGGCGAGCGCCTTCTCGCCGGTCGCACGGGCTCTCGCGTAATCGCCGCGGGCGAAGGCGATCTCGGAGGCGCCCAACAGGACCAGAGCTTTCGTTTCAGATCCGATGGAGGAGTCGGAGGCGAGCACAGCTCCCAACCAGCGCTCGCCTTCGCGGTAGTGGCCGCGGATGCGCCAGAAGGGAGCAATGGCGGCTGCCACTGCTCCGGCGGTCTCGATGTCGCCACTGCCGACTGCTCGCTCGAGGGCGAGGCGGATGTTGTGCTGTTCGGCCTCGAGTACCTCGAGCATCGCGGGGTCACGCGACCGGCGTATCGCTCTGCCGGCGGCCCCCGCGAGCTCGCGAAACCAGGCGGTGTGACGCGCTGCGATTTCCGGCTCCTCGCCGCTCGCATGCAGCCGCTCCGCGGCGTACTCCCGGATTGTCTCGAGCAAGGCGTAGCGCGTCTGACCGCGCTCGGCGGGCTCGACCTGGAGGAGGCTGTTGTCGCGAAGCTCCTCGATACCCTGCAACATGTCCAGCCGGCCGTCGTCTTCCAGGCAACAGATTGCCTCCGCTGCCTCGACCGTGAATCCGCCGCCGAAGATCGCAAGCCTGGCAAACAACCGCCGCTGTGGCTCCTCCAGGAGCTCGTAGCTCCAGTCCATGGTCGCGCGCAGCGCGCGATGTCGCTCGGGAACGTCAACCGGGCCGTGCCGCAGCATATCGAGGCGGTGGGACAGGCGGGACAGGATGGCCTGCGGCCGGAGGGTGCGGACGTGCACGGCGGCCAGCTCGATGGCGAGCGGCAATCCGTCGAGCCGCGTGCAGATCTCGGCGACCGCCGGCCCGTTTTCGCTACTGAGCCGGAAGTCGAGGCGCGATGCCCGGGCCCGTTGCTCGAACAGCGCCACGGCTTCGTAGGCGGCCAGACTGGTAGTCTCTTCGCGCCGTGAACGCTCCGGCAGCGACAGCGGCGGCACGACCATCTCGAACTCCCCCGAGAGGTGCAGCACCCTGCGACTGGTGACGAGGACTTTGAGAAGCCCGCAAGCGGCGAGCAGGCGGGAGATCAGCGGCGAGGCACCGAGGACCTGCTCGAAATTGTCCAGCACCAGGAGTAACTGGCTATCCGCCAGATGGACCTCTAGCGCCTCCTCCAGTGAGACACCCGCACTCTCCATCACTCCTACGGCACGCGCGATCGACGACGGCACCAGGGCCGCGTCCGTAATCGGAGACAGGTTGACGAAGAAAACGCCATCAGAAAACGGAGTGAGCAGCTCGACTGCCGCTCTCAACGCCAGTCTCGTCTTCCCGGCACCACCGGGCCCGGTCAACGTGAGAAGACGTGCCCCTTCCTCCGTCAGCAAAGACACAATCTGAGCAACTTCCGTCTCGCGCCCAAGGAATGAGCTGGCCGGGTGCGGCAGATTATTTCGGGCCTGCCGCGTGGACTCGGTTGCAACTCCGGGGTCGCCGCGCGTGCGCCTGATCGAGGACTCGAGCTCGCGCCGCGCCGGCGGGTCAAGCCCGAGGGCATTCGCCAGCAGCTCGACAGTGTGACGATGCGGCCGCAGCTTGAGGCCGCGCTCCAGATCGCTCACCGAGCGCGCGCTGACACCGGCCCGCTCGGCAAGCTCCTGCTGCGTCAGACCTTGAGCCCGCCGGTACTCGCGAAGGAGCTCGCGGAACGACCGCTCACTCACCTACCGGCTCCTCGAGCGCCCACGGGGCTGAATCGAACCCGCCGTGATCCTGCCCGTGCTGCCGGCTGTCCATGGGCTCGGAGAGCCGTCCCCACCCAGCGAACCACGTGACGGCTGGGCACCATGCGAATCCCGGCACGGATTGAAGCGCCGTTCGTTGGGACCCACACGCAACATGCCGGCTGTCTCCGGGGCTGGTACATTGTCCGCATCGTAGCAGGTGTCAGCCACGCTAAAGGGTCTGGACGGCCCTTCAATAGGTCGCGTTTCCTGGTGGAGCAGGCGTCCATCCCTTCACTACAATGAGGCAACTCGTGGGGCGGCGCGACAACCGTTGCCCGTCCCGCGGTGGAACCAATAAGGAGTGGCATGGACGTCCGCCTGGCTCGTCCCACGGACGCGCCGCTCGTGCTCGCTCTGGCCCTCGACGACAAGGCGCATCTGGTACGGAGCAATAGTTGGCCCGCCGCCAACCCGGTTGCCCGCAGCGTTGTGCGGGCATTGCTTCCCTATACCTTGCCGGGTCGAAGCTGGCTGGCTCGAGACGGGTCGGCCGCCGCACTGCTCGAGGCACAACCCCGTCGGTACGTCATTGGCTGGGATGTGACTCGGCTGGCCGTACACGGGTGCCCCGACGCGGTCGTCGACGGAGTGGTGGCGGCGGCCACGGCACATCTCCGGGCCCACGGCGTACCGCGCCTCTTCGCCCGATGCGCGCCCGAGGCATCGGACCTGCTCAAGGCTCGGGCCTTCCACCCACTGGCGCGCGAATACGTGCTTGCCCGCGCCCCGATGTCGCCGGAGCGTGATGGCGAACTGCCAATCGACAGCCGGTACCGCATGCCGCAGGATGCATGGCCGCTCCACCAGCTGGAGAGCGACGTCACCCCTCCTCTTGTTCGCCAGCTCGAGGGACTCACCAGCCTCGATTGGTCGCGCATGCCCCGTGGCCGCTCGGAGATCGTCGTCGAGCGAGATGGGCGGGTCGTGGCCTGGATCGGCTGGGGATCCGCCGCGGGCCGCGGCATCACGCACATCGACCTGTTGGTGCATCGGGAGCACGCCGAGGCGGCAGCCAGCCTGGTGGACCACGTGCTGGCGACGGCTCCCGAGGGTACGCTTTTTGCCGCTCGGGTCCGGGACTATCACACCGAAGCGCTGACGATCCTTCGAAACGCGGGGTTTGAGATCGTGGGCGAGGAGGTCCTGTTGGTGAAGCACGGTAGCGTGGAGCTGGCGAAGGTGAAGCTCTGGCGGAAGGTGACGCCGGCGCCGAGCGTCCACGCCTTCCATAACCAAATGAGCCGGCCGGCGGCGAGGAAGCCTTGACCGCGTTGCGCGACGAGTTTACCGACGACATCGAGGCGCTGCTGAGCGTCTTGCCGCCGCACATTTATCAAGCAGTTCGCCGTTCCGAACGGGTGCGCGACATTCTGGAAATCGTCATGGACCTCGGCCGCGAGCCCGAAGCTCGTTTCTCGGACTCCGAGATCGTGCTCAGCCCACGCGTTGTGTCCTTCGAGGACATCGAATATGTCATCTCGCGCATCGGCGCCTTCGGAGACGACAACCGGGCAGGCATCGAGCGGACGCTGCATCGTATCTCGGCGATCCGCAACCGGGCGGGGCTTATCATCGGTCTCACTCTGCGGGTCGGCCGGGCCATTTACGGCACGATCGGCATTATTCAGGACATCGTCGAGTCGGGCCGCAGCATCCTGCTCCTGGGGCGGCCCGGTGTAGGAAAGACGACGATGCTCCGCGAGGTGGCACGGGTGCTCGCCGACGACTTCAAGAAGCGAGTGGTGGTGGTCGACACCTCGAATGAGATCGGCGGCGATGGCGACATACCTCATCCCGCAATCGGCCGGGCCAGGCGTATGCAGGTGGCGACACCCAACCGTCAGCATGCCGTCATGATCGAAGCGGTCGAGAATCACATGCCGCAGGTGATCGTCATCGACGAGATCGGGACCGAGTTGGAAGCCGCGGCGGCCCGAACCATCGCCGAGCGCGGCGTGCAGTTGGTCGGCACGGCGCATGGCAACGAGCTGGACAACCTGATGCAGAACCCTACGCTCAGCGACCTCATCGGGGGCATCCAGGCGGTGACTCTCGGTGATGAGGAGGCGCGCCACCGCGGCACCCAGAAGACGGTGCTGGAGCGCAAGGCGCCTCCCACATTCGATGTCGTGGTCGAGATTCAGAACTGGGACCATGTCGTCGTTCACCGTGATGTCGCCGAGACGGTCGACAGCCTGCTGCGCGGCTATCCCGTGGCCGGCGAGGTTCGCACCCGCGACGACGCCGGCCACGTCCACGTCGAAGAGACGCGCCCGGACCGCTCGCCGGCTCGCCGTTCCGAACCATCGTTCCCCGAGCGCCCTCGTGAGATGCTCAACGGGGCCCAATCGCGAACCGGCAGCACCTTGCAGACGCTGCGCGTCTTCCCCTTCGGCGTGGGGCGCAATCGATTGGAGCAGGCGGCACGGGAGCTGCGAGTGCCGGTCGCGGTCACGAACGACGTCTCGGACGCCGATCTCGTCATGACCCTGAAGAACTACTACCGGCGGAAGCCGGAGCCGCTGCGATCGGCGGAGGGCCAGGGGATCCCCATCTACGTGCTGAAGAGCAACACGGTGGCCCAGATGCAGCAATGTCTGGCAGGGGTGTTCTCGGTCAGTCAGGCGCCGACCGAGCGCATGACCACCACCTCGGCGCTCGAGGAGGCGGAACAGGCCATCGGCGAGGTCATCGAACGCTCGCGCACGATCGAGCTGTCGCCACAGAATGCCCATGTGCGGCGCCTGCAGCACCAGCTCGCGGAACGCTACAATGTCGGCTCACGCAGCCGGGGAAAGGAGCCAAACCGCCGGGTCAAATTCTTCCCTCGCGAGTACGAGGACATGATGTAGCGATGGGGCTCTTCATCTCCTTCGAGGGCCCGGACGGTAGCGGCAAATCGACACAGGCGCATCTCCTGGCTGAGGCGCTGCGCGCCCGCGGCCTTCCCGTGACGGAGACACGGGAGCCGGGAGGCACGCCGGTCGGCGAGCGAGTACGGGACGTCCTGCTCGACCCAGACTCTCCTTCACCGTCGCCGCTGGTCATGGCGTTGCTCCTGTCGGCATCACGCGCCCAGCTGGTCGAGGATGTCATCCGGCCGGCGCTGGCGCGCGGTGACATCGTCGTGGTCGATCGCTACGCCGACTCGACGACCGCCTACCAGGGTTTCGGTCTCGGCGTCGACCGTAGCATACTGAACGAAATGCGGAAGATCGCGACCGGGGGACTCGACCCCAACGTCACCGTGTACGTCGACGTGGAGCCGAGGGTGGGGGCGGCACGAATGAAACGCCGAGGGGCGCATAACCGGCTGGATCGTGAGAGTGAAGCGTTTCATGCCCGGGTGCGGGAAGGATACCGTCAGCTCATCGCGGAGGCCGGGAAGCGCTGGGTGTGCGTCGACGGCGACGCGCCTCCCGAGGCCGTCCACCAGCAGATTATGACGCGGCTGCTTCCACTGATCGAGCCGGCGGTGCCGGCGTGAAGATGGTCATCGCCATCGTGCAGGCGGACGACGCCGGTCCGGTGGTAAAGGCGCTGTCGCGCGCTGGCTTCGGCGTGACGCACGTCAAAAGCGCGGGAGGCTTTCTCCGCAAGCAAAATTCGATGGTCTTCGCCGGCGTTCCGGAGCGCGATGTCGACCGCGTTCTGGACATCATTCGCGAACACTGCCACGCTCGCACCGAGCAGGTGAGTCCTCTGCCGCCGGTGGTTGAGCCGGGTGAGGTGTACATGCCGTACCCGATGGAGGTCGAGGTCGGCGGAGCGACTGTGTTCGTGCTCGACGTCGCGCGCTTCGAAAAGTGTTGACACCCCAGCTGCGGATCGTGCCGCTGGAGAGCATCAAGCCACACGAGATCGCGGACAACGTGCGCGAGCAGCGTATCGAACGGCGCCTCATTGCCGACGGCGAGCTTCGCGACCCTCTACTGGTCGGCGCTGTGCCGGCCGTCGAAGGGTTCGTTCTTCTGGACGGCACGAACCGGCTCAACGCGCTCAAGAATCTCAGGATCCCGCTTGCCATGGTTCAGGTCGTCGACTACGCCGACGAGCACGCGGTGCAGCTACGCACCTGGTCCCACCAGGGACACGTCCCGTACGCCGAAATCATCGCGGGAGCCGGCGCGATTCCCGGCGTGGAAGCCGTGCCGATTCCGGCACTCGGCGTGGACGACGTGCTCAGGCGCCCGCAAACGCTCGCGGTAGTCCTGGACCACCGCAATCAAAGCGCTCTGATCCGGGATGAAGACGCGCCTTCGCGCGCCGACCAGCTCCAGCCTCTGGTGGACCTCTATGAGTCCACCATGGTCCGCGTGGACATGAATCCGGAGAGTGTGGAAGAGGAAGCGCAGAATCTCAGAAACGAGAGCGGGCCGGTGACGCTGGTCGCCTTCCCGCCGTTCAGCCGGTCCCAGGTGGTCACCATGGCGACGCGGCGGCGATTGATCCCGGCCGGCATCACGCGCCACATCATTCTGTGCGGCCGCGCCTTGCGCGTGGACCTCCCGCTCGAGGTGCTGCGTGAGTCGCCCGACGCGGCGACTGCCGAGCGCTTGCTGCGCGAGCACGTGTCCCGGCTTCAGCCCAGGCTCTACCAGGAGCCGACCATCCTCTTCGACAGCTGAACGAGCGCCTTCCGGTGATATGTGCTACACGAGCTGGCGCTGATCGACGCTTTCTCCGGGCCTGATGCCAAATACCCGCAGACCCTCGACATCCTTGGCTTCCCGTTCGAGCGCCTCGGGAGTGCCGGTCAGGAGGGGCCACGTCCCGTAGTGGACGGGAATCACGTTCGGGACGCTGAGCATGCGAATCGCCTCGGCGGCCTCGCGCGGGCCCATCGTGAAGTGATCGCCAATCGGCAAGATCGCGGCATCCGGCCGATAGAGTCGGCCAATCAGCTTCATGTCCTCGAACGCTGCTGTGTCGCCGGCGACGTACAGCGTGAAGCCGTTCTCGAAGCGAAGGACAAAGCCGGCGGCAGATCCGCCGTCGATAATGCCGGTATCCCCGGCGATCCCGGCGCTGTGCACGGCCTGCACCATGGTAATGCTGACGTCGTTCCAGTGGACCGTGCCGCCCTTGTTCATGCCGTTTAGACTCTGCACGCCCTTTCGACCGAGGTAATCGGTGAGCTCGAAGATCGCGATGACGTCCGGGTGCTCGCGCTGGGCAGTGGGGACGGCGTCGGCGATGTGGTCCGAGTGCCCGTGCGTGATCAGCATGAGATCGATATCGCGCGGCGCTTTGAGGTCGGGCGGCGTGGCTGGATTGTCGGTGAGGAACGGGTCGATCAGGATGCGCTTGCCGGAAGGTGATTCGACGAGCGTGGTTCCGTGTCCAAGCCATGTAACGGTCACGGCATCGGGTGATGTCATGATCTCCTCCTCATACCGTTGCTCAGGCGTTCCGCCGCCGCATCGTGGGCGCGAAGCCGTCTCTATAATGGTCCGGTGACGCGAACGGGGATACCAGAGGACGCCGGCCACGCGCCCGCGAATCGATAGCCGGCGCGCGGCATCGGGCGTCGCTCAGCGCCGGATGCGCCGCTCGAGCGCGTACTCGGCAAGTGCGACACCAGCCGCGACTGCCGCCCACTCCACGACTATCAGGAACCAGATACTCATGATGTTTCCAGGGGGCTCACCGCTTCCAACCCACTATAGTCAGCGTGGAGAGCGACCGGCAATGGCGGGACGGAGGGCGTGAATAGCTTCACATTCGCCCTTTCTACGCGGGTCATCTTCGGCTCCGGCAGCGTCGAGGAGGTCGGCCGCGAAGTTGGCGCCTGCGGCAAGCACGCGCTGCTCGTGACGGGAAGTACCTTCGCCCGCCGCAGTGGCCTGATGCAACGCATCCATGCCTCGATTCGGTCCGAAGGCGTCGACGTGACGACGTTCGACGGACTGGCCCAGAATCCGACCACCGACGTCATCGACTCGGGAGCCCAGGTCGCGCGGGACACCGGGGTCGACGTCGTCCTCGGACTCGGCGGCGGCAGTGCCATGGATGCAGCCAAAGCGATCGCGGCGGCTGCTACTGCTCCGCATTCGATCTGGGAGTACACGCGCCACCTCCCAGACGGGGACCCACCGACCATCGAGGGTGCTCTTCCGACGATCCTGGTGCCGATCATCGCCTCGACCGGGTCGGAAACCAACAGTACAGCCGTCATCTTCGATCAGCGATCGCGCACCAAAGCGCCACTGACGAGCCCCCATCTCTTTGCGCGCGTCGCGATCGTGGATCCCAGCCTCACGTTCACCGTTCCTTCCCGCTACACCGCGGTTGGAGCCATGAACATCCTCAGTCAGATGCTCGAGACGTATCTAACGAGCGACGAATTTGCCGTTACCGATCGTGTAACCGAGGGCCTGATACGCACGGTGATGGACGGTCTTGGCCGCGCCATGCGCCATGGGGACGATCTTGACGCCCGGAGCAATCTCTCCTGGGCCGCTACCATGGCCTCGACCGTCGCGCTGGCCGGCCGCGCCGGTTCGATGCCCTTGCGCAGCCTCGCGTACCCACTCACGGCTCATGCCGAGGTCGATCACGGTGTGGCCCTTGCCGGGCTCTGGCCCAGCTTCATGCGTTTCGCCCTGGCCAATCGGCTCCGGCTGCCGCAGATCGGGCGGTTCAAGCGGTATGCGCTACTGGGCCGCCAGATTTTCGGCGTGCACGAGACCGACGACGAGGTTGCTGCCGAGATGACCGCCTACCGCTTCGCACACTGGCTGCGATCCATGGACATGCCAACCGACCTGCTCGATTTGAACATCGACGCGGATTCCTTTAGAAACCTGGCCGAGCAGGCGGTCATGGTCTCGGGTAACGGCAAGCGCCTGCCTTGCGGCCTTGCCGTGCAGGACATCGAGCACATTTACGACGGCGCGATGCGCCCGAGCTAGTCAGGATCACGTGGAGCTTCCGCACACCGTCGCCACTGCGGTCCGAGCCGCATCCGGCACCGCTGTACCCCGGATTCCGCCTGACGCGGCGCAGCGGAGCGTCATCCCGTCAGCTCCGTCACGTCACGACGCCATATCAATGGATGTAGCCGGGTGATCGCCGGCACGCCGTCGCTCGACGCGGCTGTCCGTTCGCGGCCCCGCCTGACACTCGGCCAGTTCCCCACGCCGCTGGAAGACGCCCCGGGCCTATCACGGCGACTGGGCACGCGGGTTCTCGTAAAGCGGGACGATCTGACCGGTCTCGCACTCGGTGGGAACAAGGTGCGCAAGCTCGAGTTTCTGCTTGCCGAGGCGCTGCAACAGGGATCCGATTGTGTTATCACGACCGGCGGTTCGCAGTCGAATCACGCCCGGCTCACGGCGGCCGCCTGCCGCAGGGCCGGCCTCGACTGCTACCTCGTTCTCGACCGCGGGGTTCATCCCGAGGACCAGGGGAACCTGCTCCTGGACCGCCTGTTCGGCGCCCATGTCGACCTCATCGAGAGTCCCGATCCTACGATCGCCGTCGAGGCCATGGAACGAATGGCCGAGCAGCTGACCGGAGAAGGCCGCCGCCCGTACGTGATTCCGCGAGGCGGAAGCGTGCCGCCCGGCGCGACGGGCTACGCGGCCTTCGTGGCCGAGCTGCTTCGTCAGCTCGATGACCGCGACCTGGAGGTCACCCATCTCTACCTGGCCACCGGCTCGACCGGCACGCACTCGGGTGTCATGGCCGGGCTGGCCGCCACCGGCGTTCCTATTCGGGTCGAGGGAATCAGCGTGAGCCGGTCGCGTGAGCTGCAGGAGGCAAAGGTGGCCGAGCTGAGCAACGCAACACTTCACCACCTGGGACTCACCGCGAATGTCGCCCCGTCCGCGGTCCATGTCGACGATCGATTCGTCGGTGCCGGCTACGGCATCCCTGGACCCGGGACGATGGAAGCCGTCCGGATCGCAGCCCTGGAGGAGGGGCTCATTCTCGATCCGGTTTACACCGGAAAGGCCCTGGCCGGAATGATCGAGCACGCACGTGAGGGACGAATCGACCGCACCGACACCGTGGCCTTTCTACATACCGGCGGCAGTCCGGCGCTATTCGCCTATCATCGCGAAACCGCCGATGCGCTCAAGGGCCCAGCATGAGGACGCTGCGGGCGGCAATCATGCTGGGGCGCCACACGCTTCGACTCGGGCGCACCGGCCAGCTTCGCTTCCGGCTCGAGACCTTCGGTGTCTATTACCCGGCTTTCCCCTACGCACAGCCCTGGTGGCGCATTTCCCCGCCTCAGCTGTTCCTCCTGCTGCGTCAGGCGCCGCGCTACGCGGACTGGCTGTCCGAGATGGATGCGCTGCGGCGAGAGGGCGCCGCGACGTGGTGGGCACCTCGATCGCCACGAGAGGGAGCCTCGAACGATGGCGGCTGACCCACGGAAGGAACAATCTAGCAGCGAAACCGTGACGTCCGAGCGATTGTTTGAGCGCGCCGTGACTCTGCTGCCGGGCGGAGTAAGCAGCCCGGTGCGCGCCTTCGGCGCGGTGGGCGGGATACCGCGATTCATCGATCGCGGCGAAGGGCCGTACCTCTGGGATGTCGACGGAAACCGCTACATCGACTACGTCATGAGCTGGGGCCCACTCATCCACGGCCACGCTTTCCCTCCCGTGGTCGAGGCGGTGAGGACCGCAGCCGGACGCGGCACGAGCTTCGGCGCACCCACCCCCGGCGAGATCGAGCTGGCGTCGCTCATAGTGGACGCGCTGCCTTCGGTGGAGATGCTGCGATTCGTCAGTAGCGGGACGGAGGCCGCCATGTCGGCAATTCGACTGGCGCGCGCCGTTACCGGGCGGGAGCTGATCGTGAAGTTCGCCGGGAACTACCATGGCCACGCCGACATGCTG
>DATGJB010000034.1:0-8479 GCA_035295425.1 Chloroflexota bacterium
TCGGACGAGGACACAGCCAGGGCCTATTCCAGCGCATTGGTCACGGTTCTCCCCTCGGTCTATCGCGACATGTACGGGACATCGTGGGCCGAGCCGGAGCTCCTTGGTCTCACGCTACTCGAGTCCATGGCCTGCGGCACAGCGGTGATCGGGACCCGAGTCGGCGCGATCCCCGAGCACATCCGCGAGGGAGAAACCGGCTACGTCGTTCCCCCAAACGATCCAGCCGCCCTCCGCCAGGCGCTGCGCCGGCTGCTCGACAACCCGGCGCTCGCGGTCCGGCTTGGCGCCCGCGGCCGTGAGGTTGCCTGCCGGGACTTCAGCTGGGTAACGGTCGCCCGGAGGTGCCTCGATGCCTACGATACGGTGCGAGCGAAGCGCCGCCTGGTCCTGGGGGTCAGGCCCCAGCCAGATCCCCTATAAAGCGTCGCGCCTCGGCCGCGCTCCGGACGAGATCGAAGTGGCCTTCCGCCCGCGCCCTGGCGGCGCGTCCCATCGCCTCGAGCAACGCCGGTTGCTTCACGAAGGTCAGCAACGCTTCGAGGAGTGCCGCGGCATTCGACCTCGGCACCAGAAGCCCCGACGTGCCGTGCGCGACGATCTCCGCAAGGCCGCCGGAGTCTGCCGCCACGACCGGTGTGCCGCTTGCCATCGCCTCGATCGCGACCAGTCCAAACGGCTCGTCCCACACCGATGGCACCGCCAGCAGGTCATGGTCGCGGTAGAGCGCCGTCATCTCCTTCCGCCCCACCCGTCCGAGCCAGGACACAGGAAGAGACTGTCCACCCGCCATCGCCTGTAGCGATTCGACATACTGCGCCGGCCCAGGACCGGCCACCGTAAGCTGCAGCGCGCCGGGGGCGTTGGCCTTGGCAAGGGAAAGGGCAGCCAGCAAGACGTCGAGGCCCTTCTCAGGCACGACTCTCCCCGCAAAGAGCAGCCGTAGCGGTGCGCCGGCCGGCTTGCTATAGACCTTCTGCGAATAGCCCGCCAGATCGATGCCGTTGGGTACCACCCGACTTCGCCGGAAAGAGAAATCGAGCGACGCGTACGAACGCCGCAGATAGGCACTGACGAAGATCGCGCCGACATTCCCTCCGAAGATGGCAGGAGCCCCGAGCCACCGCTTCGACGCCTGTATCATCCGGTTCGGGTGGTAAACGGTGTCCGGGAGCCAGTGGTCTTCTAAGTGGTAGACCACCGGCAGCCGGGATGCCCGCGCCGCGTAGAGCGGCCCAAGCGAAAGGTGTCCAAGGTTCCAGATGTAGCAGAGGTCCGGACGGATCCGTCTGATCCAGTACCGGGTGATCCGAAAGGTCTCCCGCATGAAGAAGCGTCGGAAGCCACGCGGTAAGTGGAGCGGCCCGCTCGGCCAGGTCCCGAACACGTTCGGCAGGACTCGCAGCACACCGTCGCGTTCATCTGGCTGTTGAAGGCCGTAGCTCGTCGTTAGAACCGACACATCATCAGCGTGGAACGACCGGACAAAATCTTCACAGGCTGCCTCGTAGCCGCCTACAGCGTGCGGTGGAAACAGATTCGTCAGCACGAGCAGCTTCACGCGCCCATGCTAGTCCATGCGTCCTCTCCGGTTATCCGTCCATTGGTCACCATGTGCTTCCCCTGCGGCCATGACGGCCGATTGATCTGCTACCATACCGCTCTGTACCGTATTTCGACACCGGGCGCTCCAGGACATGACTGACACAGCACACACCTCCAGAAGACCACACCGTTCAATCGCCGCGATCGCATCTGTCGCTATGATCGCGGTTACTCTGCTTGGCACGAATCTAACCCGCCCGGCTCTAGCCCTTGCGGCAGGGACGCGGCCGAGCGGTTCCCCACTTGGCCACGCTCCCCTGACCACCGGCGGCTGCCTTCCCCCCCAGGCGGTGCCACCCTCGGTGCAGCAGAGTCTGCACTACCAGGAGGCGCTCTGGTGGTTTAGCCTCCACACCTACCCCAGCTGCCGGATCCCGCCCGGTGCGCTCCAGCGCGCCTCGGCGCAGCTGCAACAGGTCCCGGCCTCACGCCAGATAACGCCCGGCATCCGGAGCCCGATGCCGACCCGACCGCTCGGCGATGGCACCGGGGAGACTGCCTGGGCTCCGATCGGGCCGGTCGGCATCAACGACGGTGGAGTCGACAGCGGCCGAGTCATGACGGTGGCAGTGGACCCCAGCCACACCCAAACCGTGTATCTCGGAGCCGCGGGCGGCGGCGTGTGGAAGACGACCAACGGAGGAACCAATTGGTCCCCGCTCACCTCCAACCAGGCGTCGGAGAGCATGGGCGCACTGGCCATTGATCCGACCAACGATAACGTGATTTATGCCGGTACCGGCGAAGGCGACTATGCGCTGGACTCAGTGACCGGCGACGGCATTCTCAAATCCACTGACGCGGGAAGCACCTGGACGGACCTCGGCACCTCGACTTTCAGCGGCGATTCGATCAACAAGGTGGTTGTCGATCCGGTTACGCCGAACAAGATCTGGGTACAGTCAACCCCAAACGGCGTGTACGTGTCCAGCGATGGAGGAACCACCTGGTCAAACGCCTCGCTTTCGGGCCTACCCCAGACCACAGGCTGGGATCTCGTCCTCGATCCGGCGAACCACAACACGATCTATGCCAGTGTTGGTGAATTCAGCGACTCGCGAAACGGAATCTACAAATCTACGGACGGCGGCAATACCTGGGCCCTGCTCGCCAACGCTCCGAACGAGAAGTCGGGCACGCCGGGGTACAGCCCGTATATCGGCCGGATGCAACTGGCCGTCACGCACCCGAGCGGCTCGACGGTCCTGTACGCAGCGGTGGCCAACAATACTTCCTGCGGACTCCTCGGCATCTATCGCTCCACCGATGGCGGGTCGACCTGGACAGCCCTCACTAACGCCGATCCGGCGGGCCCGAACGCCGGCTGCCAGTACTGGTACGACTTCGCGCTGAATGCCGATCCTTCGGACAGCACCGGCAAAACTCTGTGGCTGGCGGGGATCGACATCTTCAAGACGGTCGACGGCGGCTCCTCATGGGTAAATGAGACTCAGGTTTACGGCGGCAATGCCAAGGGCGTGCATCCCGACCAGCATGCCTTCGCGTTTGCCGGGACCACCATGTACGTCGGCAACGACGGCGGCGTGTATGCCACGCCCGACGGGGGAACCACGTTCGCCGAGAAGAACGACACCCTCGCCATAACCCAGTTCTATAGCGGGGCGATCGACGCCTCCACCACTCCGAAGGTCATTGGCGGTGCTCAGGACAACGGCACCGATCTGTGGAGCGGTAACGGGGGCAACCTGCGGTGGAACGAGATCTTCGGCGGCGACGGCGGTGATACGGCGGTGGACTACACCGCGCCGCAGACGTACTACGAAGAGTACACGAATCTCCAGATGAACAAGAGTACGGATGGCGGTCAGACCTGGGCCGCCATCACGAACGGCATTACTGACCTCAGCAATGCCTGTTTCATCGCGCCTTTCAGGCTGGGACCGAACAATCCGCAGGAGCTGCTGGCGGGCACGCGTGAGGTCTACGAGACGACTAACGGCGGCGCGAGCTGGAGCAGCAAGAGCCCGGATTTGACCAGCGCCGGCGGATGCGTCGTTTCGCTTGCCATCGCACCCTCGAACGACCAGACCTGGTACGCCGGAACAACCAATGGGCTGACGTGGACCACCTCCAATGGAGGCAGCAGCTGGCACAACATCTCCGCCGGCCTTCCCGGAGCCTCGGTAACGTCAATTGTGGTTGACCCGATCTCACCGCAGGTCGCATACGTGACGGAGGGCAACTGCTTCAGTGGCGGCTGTGTGTGGCGAACGGCCGACGGCGGCACGACCTGGAAGGACATTACCTCGAATCTGCCGCACTCGCCGGCCAACTCGGTGCTGGTCGATCCTCTCGACTCCAACCACCTCTACCTGGCCAACGACCAGAGTGTCTTCGAGTCCTACGACGACGGAAGCACGTGGACAACGCTCGGTAATGGGCTCCCCACCGTGGCAGGCGACCAGCTCTTTCTCAATCACGCCGGGACAGTCTTGACCGTGGCGACCCACGGACGAGGCATGTACCAGCTCTTCCGCAGCTGGCTGCAGCTGAGCGCGACATCCGGCCCGGTCGGAAGCTCGTTGACCGTGACCGGATACGGTTTCCTGGCCGGTGAAACCGTCACGGCAGCCTTCAATGGCGTGAGTGAAGGCTCGGCGCCCGCGAACAGCAACGGTACCGCCTCCGTCACCTTCAATGTCCCAAACCTGCCGGCCGGGAGCTACACCGTGTCCATGCAGGGAGGAACGTCCGGTCGTACTGCTACTGCCTCGTTCACCGTGCAAAGCTCGTCGTACTCGCCGGCAGACATGTGGGCCAGCTCGGCATCCAGCACCCAGCAATACACCCTGACGAACAGCGACGGATCGACCTGGACCGACATCGACCCCAATGCCCTGGTGCTCACGCTCAATCCCGCCAGCAACACCAATGCGGTGATCTCCGGAAACGCCGATCTGTGGACGTCGCTTGCCGGGTACAACCAGGACTTTGGCATCTGGGTCAGCGGCGGCAGCTACGGCTCGGGCCAGGTCGTGTCCTGGAAGGAGTCGGGCGGTTTCGCCGGTACCTTCAGTCCAAATGCTGCGTATGTCCAGGCGGTGCTCTCGCTGCAGGGCGGAACGACCTACACGGTGAAGCTGCAGTGGAAAGCGAACAAGGCCGACCCGGGCACGATCTGGGCCGGAGCAGGACCGATTAGCGGCCAGTTCTCGCCTACTCGCCTCACCGCGGAGATGGCTCACACGACATCCAGCGCCACGATCTCCAGCGTGGCGAGCACCCAGCAGTACACGCTCCAGGGAAGCGACGGATCGACCTGGATGGACATGGACTCGACGAATCTCGTCCTCAGCCTGACTCCGACTACCAGTGTCAACGCCCTGCTCTCGGGGAACGCCGATCTGTGGACGTCTCAGACGGGCTATAACCAGGACCTCGGCATCTGGATCAGCGGCGGAGCGTATGGCTCAGGGCAGATCGTCGCGTGGAAAGAAAGCGGCGGCTTTGCCGGCACCTTCAGTCCGAACGCTGCTCTGGTTCACACCGCCGTCACCCTGCAGGCAGGAGTCACCTATAGCGTCAGGCTGCGCTGGAAGGCCAACAAGGCCGACAGTGGAACAATCTGGGCTGGAGCAGGTCCGATCGGCGGCAGGTTTTCGCCTACCCGACTCACCGCGGAACTGGTACCCACGACCTCAACCGCGGTTTCCAGTGGAGTCAGCGCGCAGCAATACACCCTCACCGGCAGTGACGGGATCTCCTGGACCAACATGGATGCGAGTACGCTGCAGCTGGCCGTCACGCCCACGGCTAACGGCAGCGCGGTGGTCTCGGCGAATGCCGATCTCTGGACGTCGCTCGCCGGCTACAACCAGGACATCGGGATCTGGATCAGCGGCGGAGCGTATGGCTCAGGGCAGATCGTCGCGTGGAAAGAATCAGGCGGCTTCGCCGGGACCTTCAGCCCCAACGCTGCCTTCGTCCAGACCGTCCTTCCCCTGCAGAGCGGCACCACCTACACGATCACGCTACGGTGGAAGGCAAACAAGCTCGACCCTGGGACGATTTGGGCCGGCGCCGGTCCCATTAACGGTCAGTTCTCGCCGTCTCGCCTCACTCTCCTCCTGCTGCGCTCCAGCGAGAGCTAGCTCACCGGTGTGATCGCCACGGGCTCGG
The DNA here is from genome assembly GCA_035295425.1 of Chloroflexota bacterium. Classification (GTDB taxonomy): domain Bacteria; phylum Chloroflexota; class UBA5177; order UBA5177; family UBA5177; genus DATGJB01. The sequence continues at coordinate 5,746 of DATGJB010000034.1, forward strand.
GGTCACCTCGGAGGGGGCCGCTCTCTTTCCTGCTGGAACCCTCTGTACAGTGCTACCATGACGGGCAAGATGTGGTAGCGCGGATGCGCCTATTTCGCTTCAGGAGCAGTTTCAGCCGATTGGGGATGGGCTACGAGGGACGGTTCACATCGAGTCCCTGGTGAATGGATCCGGTCTGCACGTTCCCGCGTCATCGCGTCGGCCTAGCAAGGAAGTTGTCTTACCCATGAGAAAGCTTGCACAGGGGCTGACGCTGGGGGCGGCCATGACGGTCGCTGCCACCGGCGTGGCATCGGCCCAGACTCCAGGGAGCCGGACGGTCATCGCCCCTGCCACGGTGCTGGCCCTGAACGCGCACGGTCAGGTGATCCACGCCGCGCGGGCGAAGAGTACCATTCAGTTCGCCATCCGGTTCGCGCTTCCCGCCTCCTTTCCGTCTGGCTACACCGATATCCGTTTCGAGATCCTCATCCACAAGCACGTCGAGCGCAGTATCATCTACGGGACGCCGAAGCACGTGCACCCACGTGATACCGTCCACCTGTCTGTTACCTCCACGGTCTCGAAGCTCTGGCTCGGTACGATCACGGTACGCGGGACGATTCGCCTCCTCGCCAAGCCGGGTGGTTCCGCACTGGGCTACGAAGGGCAGGGAAGCACGCCGCTCACCGTCACCCGCTGAAAATCCCGAGTCAACGCGCCGTCATCCCCGCCAGGCGCTTCCTTGATGACAGACCAGTCCTAACCCACGCAGATATACTCGTCCATGTCAAAGCGACAGCGTACCGCTCCCGTCGCCCCGGCGCGCCGCCCGGCGAGCAAGACCCGCAAGAGCGTGGAGCCGGTTCGCGCGGGAGATGGGGCGCGACGGGTCGCCGACGCAGCGGTCGAGGCTACTGTCCTCATCGCCGTGGCAGTCCTGCCCCTCTACTTTTCGTTTCTAACGTCGACGCGCTTCGAGACGGACAAGGCGGTGCTGCTCGTCACGCTCGCCTGCGTGGCCGGCGGCGCGTGGGTGATGAGTGCGATACTGTCCGGCTCGTTGCGGCGCGACTGGAGCCGCGTCACTCCCGGCATCTGGTTGGGGCTCGCCTTCTTCGTCGCCTACGGCATCGCCACGATTCTTTCTATCGACCAGGCGCTGAGCTTCTTCGGCTCGCTTGCCCGGCACGACGGTCTCGAGACCTTTGCCGCCTGTGGTGTCTTCTTCCTGTGCGGGGCGACTCACCTGCGCCGGCGTAGCCAGATCGAGCGTCTGTTCACGGTTCTGGTCCTCGCAAGCGTGCCGGCCGTCGTCTACGGACTCGTTCAGCAATTTGGATTCGACCCGGTCGCCGCCTTCGGTGACCGCTCCGTGACCGAGTGGCCGGTGCGCTCGTCATTTGGCGAGCACATTCAGTTCGCCGCCTACCTGGTGCTGGTCATACCGCCCACGCTGGCCCGAATCGTCGCCCTGTACCGCCGCAGGCCCGAGTATGCCGCTGCCGGTCCTTCCCTGCAACCAATCGCCGCGCTCCTGGCGCTTGGCATGGTCGCCGTCTCCTTCGTCCTGCTCCTCGACCTGGCCAATCACAGTCCGGCTGTCTCGGTCCTCTTCCCCGCGGCGTTCGCCGGCTACGCCCTCCTCGCCTTGCTTGCCGGGCGGCTGCCTCATTCCCGGCCCGCCTGGCTCGCCCAGGTCGGCGGCTACACGGCGATCCTTGCCCTGCAGCTCATCGCCCTGCTGCTCACAAGCGCGCGCGGCCCGCTGCTCGGCGCCTGCGCCGGGCTCCTCGTCTTCGCGATCCTTGCCGGGCGTAAGTTTGGCCTGCGCCGTCTCCAGTGGAGTGCGGCGATCGTCGCCGTCGTCGGTGCGCTGAGTTTCGTCGCCTTGAGCGTGCCGGCCAGTCCGCTCCACCGGCTTGGTGACAGGGGACCGCTCACTCACCTCACCGGATTCCTGAGCACGTCGAATCCGGATACAAGCGTGCAGGGCCGGTTGCTCGTCTGGCACGGCACTACTAACCTGCTGACCCATCAACCGGGCATCGGTAATACCTGGGGTGGTGTGGGGCGAGATCTCGTCGGGTACGGTCCGGATACCCTGCGTCTCGCCTTCGAAGCCGTGTATCCGCTAAAACTGCGCCAGGAGAGTGTCGAGCACTACACGGTAGATCGCGCCCACAGCATCTACCTCCAGACAATGACGGATGCCGGGCTTCTCGCTTTGCTCGCGCTTCTCGCGATCTCGGGGTACGCCATCTGGCGGCTCGTTTCCTGGCTTCGCCGGCAAGAGGAGTGGAGCGCCTGGGTTCTCATCGGAGTCACGGGCGCAATTGCGGGACACCTGGTCGAGGGCCTGTTCGGCATAGAGACGGCCGCCACACTCGTCATCTACTGGCTCTTTCTGGGCCTTGCCGCCGGGCGGTCGGCCCCGGAGCCGGATCGCACCCCGGTGGTGGAGAACGGCGAGCGGACCATCTACACCGCCGGGTTCTACTGGCCGCTCGCCGTCGTCGCCATGCTGCTACTCGCGGCCCTGCCGATCGGCCTGGATCATCCCCGCGCCTTCGCATTCCTCTGGCTGCTCGCAACGCTTGCTGCCGTTGCCACCCTGACATTCGTGCTCTTCCCGAATCAGACCGGGTCCGAAGCATCGCCCTCAAATGGCGCGGTCACCCCAGCCCTTCCAGGAAGCCGGCAGGCGCACTGGGCAGGCGGGACCCTCGTCGCTATTGCGGTCCTTGTCGTCCTG
>DATGJB010000035.1:0-10838 GCA_035295425.1 Chloroflexota bacterium
GCCAGACTCCCGCACCAACCGGACTGCCTCCGCTCGAAACTCCTTCGCATACGGTGGGCGTGTCTTCCCCACGGTGGACTCCTCTCTGGGGTCTTGACCCCCTAACGATAGGGTGTCCACCAAACCGGGTCAACTCCACAGCGTGGTTCTCGTTGTAGGTTACCGCCGCGCGCAGCAGGGCCTTTAGTGCGGGCTTGTTTATCCTGTTCCCCTTGCCGAAATCTATAGCGCGCCACTTGTTCCCATCCAGCATCGCGTTGAAGAGCTTCTTCGGGTCCGGAAGCTGAGCGCCGTGGAAGAAGGTGAGCTTCACCTTGTCCTTGTGGGCGTTAGCTAAAGCATACATCCCTTCGTGCGACCAGACCGGGGTGCCCATCCACTTCCATTCTTCGACCACCGCGGGGTCGACCTCGTGGATGAGCTTGCGGATTTCCGCGAGCCTCTCGCCCCTCCAGTCACCGAGGTCTGCGATCGCCTTGTCGATTCTGTCGGAGGCGTCCAACCGGCTTTGGGGCCTCCTTCGCGTATTTACTTGATTGTGAAGTCTCACTCTGTTTGTGTGCATATCATTCACCTACCATTACTCCTTTTCATTCTTGTGGGAAAGTGGATCGGCGACGACCTCAGCCACCCCGCGGTAGGCGAGCCCATCACCGCTGCGGTGTCGCGCATCGGCGGGCTGCGGGTGCGCCCTGGACGGCCGATCAGCGCCATGCTGCTGCCGCGGCCCTAGTCGCCCTGTGCAGTCGCCTTGGCAAGCTTGGCGCCGTTCGACTCACCCGAACCGCCCTCGCCGCCTACTCGCCTTGCGCTGTCAGTCTACCAACGCCAGTATAAACTCAACTTCCTGGTGTTGCACTACCGCCCGGACGAAACGTTGGGCGATCGAGCCGCTACCGGTGACTGCCAGCCCGGCGACGACCCGCTGCAGATCGTCCACGGCGACCAGTGAACCCCGGAATGGCCAGCGACGGCAGCGCGCTCGGGGCCTGACGTACACCGCCGTGCAGACGGTGTACGTCGGCGCTCACCGGGCAACGATCCTGTTGAACGGCAGACCTACCGGCGCGCCAGCTGCGTGATCTGAATCAGGTTGCCGCAGGTGTCGTTCAGCCTGGCGATGGTCGAACCGGGCACTTGGGTAGGCGGCATGGTGAACTCGGCGCCGCGGGCTTTGATGCGCTCGTAGTCAGCCTTGACGTCATCGGTGTAGAACATGGCGGCGGGCTGACCCTGCTGAAACATGGCCTGCTGGTAGGCTTTGGCCGCGGGGTTGTCGTTGAACGCCAACTGCAACTCTGTGCCCTCTTTCTCCTCGGTTGAGGCCACGGTGAGCCAGCGGAACGGCCCGTGACTGAAATCGGCCTTCTTGGCAAAGCCCAGCACTTCGGTGTAGAAGCGCAGAGCCTTCTCCTGGTCGTCCACATACACGCTGGTCAGCTTGATCTTCACGGGTATTCCCTCCGTTTTGTAACGTTCGCGGTTGTGTACCGCGTCACTTCTATGACGGAACGCGACAGGAGAATGTGACCGATTTCCCCCACGTGGTCGTATCCGGATCATCCGGAGGGCTGGCGAGCCCCGACATGGAACAACTTGCCGTCACTCACTACATCGATAAGACCACTTTGACTTTCGCCTGGTCGCGAAGCCTGTCACATCCGCTCATGTGGCCCCGTCATACAAGTGAGGCACAAAGAAGGCGAAGCTGCACGAGGAGGTATGGCAATATGTCGACCACCTACTTCGTTGTCACACTCGTAGCGTGCCCGTTGTTTCTCACACATCGCGTTCCCCGTGATGGTTCTGCCGCCGCTTGTAGCATCGCTCGTTCTGCTGCTGCTCCCGCACCACATGGCTTGAGTCCATGGATCCGAACAGTTCGCAACCTGGGTAAGACCGGCCAGAAAGGAGCGTCCAGCGTGTGATGGACGGACAGAACTACCTGGGGGAGCGATTCGAGGCAAGCCGCGCCCGCCTGCGGGCAGTGGCGTATCGGATGCTCGGCTCGCTGACTGACGCCGAGGACGCCGTGCAGGAAGCGTGGTTGCGGCTCAGCCGTTCCGATGCCAACGCCATCGAAAACCTCGACGGCTGGTTGACCACGGTGGTGGCGCGTGTCTGTCTCGACATCCTTCGTTCCCGCAAGTCACGACCCGAGGAGCCGCTCGGCGTGCATCTGCCCGACCCAGTCGTGAGCTTCGCGGACGAGAGCGAGCCCGAACACGAAGCGCTCATGGCGGACTCTGTCGGCCTCGCCATGCTCGTGGTTCTCGAACAGCTGAGTCCGACCGAGCGGCTCGCCTTCGTGCTCCACGACGTGTTCGACGTCTCGTTCGACGAGATCGCCACTATTGTGGACCGCTCTCCCACCGCGGCACGGCAGCTTGCCAGCCGCGCCCGTCGGCGGGTCCAGGGCACCACCCCGCCTCCGGATGCGGATCTCGCCCGCCAGCGGGCCGTAGTCGACGCGTTCGTAGCGGCCGCACGAGGGGGCGACTTCGACGCGCTATTGGCGGTCCTTGATCCGGACGTTGTCCTGCGAGCCGACCGCGGCGGCGCGGCGCTGAAAGTGATCCGCGGTGCGCGCGCGGTAGCCGCGCAAGCGACGCTCATTCGCAGGGTGCCGGACCTCATTGTGCGCCGGGCGCTCGTGAACGGGTCGGCGGGTATCGTGTCATGGCTTCCGGATGGCCGGCCGCTTTCCGTCATGGCGTTTACGGTCATGCGCGGTAAGATCGTGGAGATCGATGTGCTGGCGGATGCGGATCGCCTGCGCCGGCTCACTCTGCCAGCGATGCCATGAGGATGTTCGCGACCGACCTACGTCACCGCTATCCCAGGATGGAGGATTGGCGATGCGAGTATTGGTGATCGGAGCCAGCGGTGCGATCGGCACTCGACTCATCCCCCAGCTCCGTACGCGAAGCCACGAGGTGATCGGTAGTGCCCACTCATCTGTAGGCACGGCGTAGCACGGCGATGTACGATAGGATCGTCGCGCGCGAGGATTCCACAGTAACGTCTGCAACATCAGCATTTCCGACCACACCATGGGCGGCGCAGGATCTCAGTGAGCCAGGCCGGTGTGATGTCGGCAGTACTTCGAAGTACCGATGGGGTCATAGGCTAGCGTCCGTCTGAGCACGCGTCCAACCTTGATTCGATCGGGCATCCCGGGCTCCTGCGCCGCACAGCGGCCCGGCCGGGCTAGGCGCCGATAATCAGATCGTCGAGGCGTTTTGTAAACCGGGTCACCGGCTCCGGCGCATCGGTGCCCACAATCACGGTGTCCGAGTTCCGGAATCCGCCGGCGCCGGGAACGAATAGCGCCGGCTCGGACGAGAACACCATGCCGGCGCGCAGCGGACGGTAGTTGAACGCGGTGTCGTCGGGGTATTCGTGCCCGGCGATGCCGATGCCGTGTCCGGTGCGGTGGTAGAGGTGCTCACCGGTCCCCGCGTCGTTGTGCACCTGCTGTGCCGCCGCGTCGATGTCGGCGACCCGGTGCCCCTCGGTCATCACGCCGATGGCGGCGTACTGCGCCTTCGACATCACCTCGAAGTACCGCCGCTGGTCGGCGCTGGGGGAACCGATGAAGTACGTGCGCTCGTTCTCCACGCCGTAGCCGTTGATCCGAATAACGACGACGCTGAGTACGCTGTCGCCGGTGCGGAGAACCCGGCCCGAGTTGGCGCCGGAGTTGTGGGGGCAGATGCTGTCTTCGCCGGCCACCCCGGACGCGCGGACCTCGATGAGCTCCGCGGGGTGCAGCTTCGCGGCGTGCACGCCGAGGCGCTTCGCCGTCTCGAGCGACACCTCGATGATCGGCGCGCCCGGGGCGAGCAGCGAGTTGAACTGCGCCTGCCCCCAGTCGCTGAGCTCGCCGCAGATCCGCATGAGCCCGAGTTCTTCGGCGGACTTGACGAGCCGGATGTCGCGGATCAACTCGGGCCGGTCTTCGAACACGACGCCCGGCAGCGCGGCGCGGATCCCCGGCGACACCGGGCCCAGGGTATCGACCGCGACGCGCCCGCGCCGGACCTCAAGATCGCGCAGCGTATCCACGAACAGGCGGTCCCATTCCGGACGGAGGTACGTCCGGCGGACCTCGCTGAGATGCTCAAGGTAGATTCGCGCGTCCGTCGCCCAGCACGAGCCGCGGGCGACGGCCATGCCGAAGTGGTTGGTGGAGAGCTCGTTCAGGATCAGCACGGGCGCGCCGTCTCGCGGGAAGATCGCGGCGACCGGGCGCTCCCACGGCTGGACGTCCAGATGGAAGTTGCTGACGTAGAAGAAATTGTCGCTCGTGAACACGGCGTACGCCTGGCAGTCGTGCTCGGTCAGAAACGCCTGGATCGCGCGCCGCCGCCGGCCGCCTTCACTCGCGGAGAGCCGTAGCACCGATCGCCTCCTCTCGACTCGTGTGCGGCGGTGCGGGCTCGCCGCGTCGTCTCAGGATCCCGGGCCGGTCCGGACCTCGGCGCCCGCGGTCGGTCAGCGCCGATCCGCGGCGTCGTCCGGCGTGATCGCGTACCCGGCAGGGGGCTCTGCGCCCAGCAGATGCCTGACGAAATAGTCCCACCGGCGCCGAACGAAGTAGGGGTCGCTCGTGCAACCGTGGGGGCGGTTGGGGAGGATCAAGAGGTCGAAGTCCTTGTTGGCGGCGATCAGCGCGTCTACGACCTGCAGCGTCGACGCCGGATGCACATTCTCGTCCATCTCGCCGTGCATCAGCAGCAGCTTGCCGGCGAGCCGATGGGCGAGCGTAACGTTGGACTGGTCGTGGTAGTGGTCGCCGACCGGCAGTCCCATGTACCGTTCGACCCAGCTGGCCTTGTCCAGCCGGTGGTCGTGATTCCCGGCAGACGAGACCGCGACCTTGTAAAACTCCGGAAACGCCAGCATCGCGTGCGTCGAGGCGTACCCGCCCGCGGAGTGCCCGTAGATGCCTACCCGATCGACGTCGAGATACGGATAGCGCTGCGCCAGCTGCCGGATCGCCGCTACGTGGTCGGCGATGCCGCCGTCGCCGAGGTCGCGGTACGACCGGTCGCCGAACGTCTTCGATCGGTACGGCATGCCCAGCCCGTCGATCATCACGACCGCGAACCCGAGCTCGGCCAGCGCCTGGGCGTGCCAGAGGTCGCGGAACTTGTTGGGCACCGCGGTCACGGACGAGTAGCCGCCAAACGACGTCGGCGCCTGATTGGTCTGCGGCCCCGCATAGATGCTGTCCAAGATCGGGAGCGGGCCGGCCGACTCGATGTGGAAGTTCGACGGCCGGATCAGCACGCCGTAGACGTCCGTGGTCCCATCGCGGGCCTTCACGCAGAAGCGCTCGGGCGGCGTCCAGCCGAGCTCGCGCAGGCGGCCGGCGTCTCCCCGCTCGAGGTCGCACAGCAGTGCGCCGTCCTTGGCGCGCAGTACCGTGACGGGCGGTTCGTCGACGCGCGAGAACGAATCGACGAACCACGCGCCGGACGGCGCGAAGCTGATCTGGTGGGTCGCGTCCTCGGGCGTCAGGGGGGTCGGCGTCCCGCCGTCGAGTCCGACACGGTAGAGATGGTTGAAGTACGGATCGCGGCCGGGTTCGCGTCCCACCGCGGTGAAGTACACGTGCCGACCGGACTCGTCGACGTGCAGGACGTCCGTGACCATCCACGCACCGGATGTGACCTGCCGTCGAAGCGCTCCGGTGCGGCCGTCGTATAGGTCGTATAGGTAGAGGTGTCCCCACCCGTCGCGCGTCGAGTACCAGAGCACCTGGGCGCCGCCGTCCAGGACCCGGATGATCGGCGCGCCGCCGCTGTGGCTTGGGTGCGGCTCGATCGCGGTCTCGCCGTGCTCCTCGACCAGCACGCGCGATTCGCCGGACTCGGGATCGATGACCGAGAGGCCGTACGACCGGTAGCCGCGCCCCCGCGTCACGGCGTAGATCCGGGCGCCGTCGCGGCTCCACCAGATCCAGTCTGGACGCAGCGGGGAGCCGTAGTACAGGAGGGGCACGGGTTCGCCCCGCACCGCGCGCGAGGCGCCGCGTTCCACGTCGACTACGAGCAAATCGGCCGTCGGGACCCGATCGTCGCCGGGCAACGGGTAGGCGTACGAATGCAGCACCGGGCGCCGGCTGCCGTTTCTCGGGACCGACTGGACCAGATGGTACGTCCCCCCGGCCCGCCGGTCCAACCGGTAGGTGAGGATCCGGCGGCTGTCGGGCGACCACAGCACGGCGGGGGCCGGCGGCGTCTCCGGCGCGGGAATGCCGGCGGCCTCGAGCGGCGATGCGAGCGGCGTGCCGTAGTTGCGCTCGGGACGGCCGTTGGCGGTGAGGGCGCGGACGTCGCCCGTCTCCGTCGAGCGGATCCGGAGGTTGTCGTCCTCCACGAACACGGTCCATCGGCCGTCCGGCGATGTGGTGCCGCCGCGGTCGGCGGTCCGGTCCTGCCGTTCGCACGTCCCGCCGTCGGGATCGTACGCCCACCGGACCGCGCCGACGTCGAACTCGATCGCCGAACCCCCGCGCACGAACTCGATCCGGTCGAACGGGAGGGTGCCGGCCTCGTACTGTGTGCCCGCGGAGCGCGACAGCGACGCGGCGAGCCGTGCGTGGTCGAACGCCGGCTCCCGGGTCCTCCGGCGCGGATCCACGACGACGAACGTCCCGCCCCGACAGGTCGGCGCGTGATACCAGAATCGCTCCTCGCCGTCGAGCCAGTGCGGGTCTACCGTCATGCCGAGCAGCGAGCGACCGATGTGCCACGGGAGGAACTGCTCGGCGCGCTCGTACGCGGCCGCCGGCAGCGATCGGGGCCCGCGCGCGTCGCACGGCCGCCCTGCGGTGTCGCGTTCCATCGCCGCTACCCCTTCGCCCTGGCCAGCGCTTCGCCGCGGCCGGCCGCTACGTTCGCGAGTTGGACGCTTGGGCTCGAGAGCATCCACTGCAGCACGAACGTTCTGGCGGCCACGATCTGCTCGGTCATGATCCGCTCGGCCCGCGCGCCGTCGCCGGCGACCAGGGCCTCGATCAGATCGTGGTGCTCGTGCGAGGCCTCCTCGTTCCGGTCGCGCAGCAGGTGCCCCATGTGGTGGACCCGCGCGACCTTTTCGAGCACCGCGACCAGGATGTCCGCCAGCACGCGGTTGCCGGACGAACGTGCGACGATCGTGTGAAATTCCGTGTTGGCCCGCAGGAACACCTCGGCACTCGCTCGGTCCCCGACCCGATAGCGGGCCTTGCACAACTTGTTGAGCCGCCGGAGGTGCGTGCCGTCGACGTGGCTCGCGGCGCGCCGGGCGGCGGCCGGTTCGAGCAGGAGGCGGACGTCGAAGAGCTCCTGCACGTGCTTGAGCGTGATCGGCGCGACGACGTAGCGCTGGCGGGTCACGAGTTCGACGAACTGCTCCTGGTACAGGCGCTTGAGGGCCGCGCGGACCGCTGCCCGTCCCACGCCGTACAGACCCGCGAGCTGCTCTTCGCTCACGGGCCGGCCCGGCTCGAGCTCGCATCGGATCATGTCTCGCTTGATCAGCGCGTACGCGGTTTCAGTCAGCGGTCGCGCGCGTTGGTGGCCGCCACGCCGGGTCGTTGGCATCGTGACTCCTTCCGCGCCCTCTCTCTCGCCGTCCGATGGGATCCTCATCTACCATAGTCGGGTAGACGAACGTTGTAAAGCAGGCTCCTAAGATGGGCAGGACGGGCTCCCGACGTAATTGACACAGGCTCTCGGCGCCGCTAACATGAGGGCTAACGGCGTTAGACACCGACCTCGAAGCCATGGCGCCGCGTTGAGAGGAACGCGACGTGTGGAGCTACTTCCTCAGGCGTCTACTCCTATCGATCCCGACCGTCCTCGGAGCGGTCACGCTCGTATTCTGCGTGATGCGCGTCATCCCGGGAGACCCCATCGCGCTGCTCATCCCGCCGGACACCCCGGGCCCCGCCACCGCGGCGGTCGCCGCCCGGGTCCGACACGAGTACGGGTTCGACCGGCCGCTGTATCAGCAGTATCTCCAGTACCTGCGTCAGATGGCCACCGGTGACTTCGGCCGCTCGATTCGGCAGAACACGGTGGTGGCAGCGGACCTTGCGTTTCGCGTGCCGAACACTCTGGAACTCGGGCTTCCCGCGCTCGCGCTGTCCATCGGGCTGGGGATCGCGCTGGGCACTGTGTCGGCGGTGCGCCGCGGTACGTGGATCGACGGCGCCGCGATCTTCGGGGCGCTGTTCGGTGTGTCGGTGCCCGATTTCTGGCTCGCGCTGATGCTGATCCTCCTCCTGGCGCTGCGCTTCCCGCTGCTGCCCCCCTCGGGGTGGGGTGGGCCGATCTACACGGCCGCAGGCGCGTCTCACCTCGTCCTGCCGGTCATTGTACTGGCTCTCGGCAGCGCGGGCGCACTCGCCCGATACACGCGCTCGAGCATGCTCGAGGTGATCAACCATGACTACGTGCGCACGGCCAAGGCCAAAGGGCTCCGGGAGGCCGCCGCCAAGTGGATATTGAATACCACTGCTTCAGCCAGCCGCGCAGCGTGGTCGCATCCTGGGTTTCGGCACGCACGGTCTGCATCGCAAACTGCTGGAGTGCCGGCTGCTGGGCCTTAGCAGTAGCGAGTCGGGCCATCGCCGCGACTTCGTCCAGTTGGTTCACCATGAGCTGAAGGTACGCGCGCTCCAACGCGGCACCGCGCAGAGTCCGGAGCTTCTTGACTGCGTCGGTCGCATCGCCTGAGTGCACGGTAGGCACGGCGCTCGCCGCCTGCAACGAGGCCTGTAGCTCTCGGACCTGTGCATTCTTCCGCTCGACCAAAGTCTGGTTCCAATGCAACAGATCCGAGTGGTCAGCGTACAGGGTGGCCGTCATCGCCAATTCGATCGACTCTTGGTCGATCGGAATGACCGACTGCATGAAAGCGACATCGAACGCACTCCCACTCAGTCCGGCCAGCCGCGCGACCGCCGGGTCGGCGGGCGGGGGCGCCGGCGCCGCTGCAGCGGGAAGAACGCCGATGATCGCCAGCACGCCGATCACCAACGCTCGCCGCATGGTGCACCTCGTGCAACTCGTGCCTCGCGGTACAACGGAGACCTTATTCGTGCGAAGTACCCCAAGTCCTCGCACACGTCGGGGCGGTTACGTGAAGCACGAGGACCTCCTCGGGTTTGTGGCTGGCGCATCGTCAGCCACGACCGGAGACGTAACTGACCGGGGATGGCTGGCTGCGTCGGCAGGGCGTCACCGGGCCCGTCGAATTGCTCCCCCCCCGCCGAGGTGAACCGCTTGATCGCCGCGGCGCAAAAGGTGAGCGTGGTTCAAAGAGATCGGGACCGTCGGGCGATCCCCCTGCCCGAAACGCCAGACGCACCGCCTGAGCCCGACGAGGTCACGTAGGTTCGATGACCACGTGGGATGCGGCGTACGCTTCCCCATGGCGGTTGAGGAAAAAGGCGGACCCGTATTCGTACGGCGTCCAGACATGCTTGTCTATCGCCACGAGCAGGAATGCCCGGCCGCGGACCGTGACGAAGCCGCCGTGACGTCGCGCGCCGTGGCCAGCCCGACACCGATGCCCACCACGAGTCCGAGAGCGAGCGCGCGCTGCCACCCCTGGATTCACCGTTTCCGCATACGGTCTCCACGGGTTCTTCATGCGCCACGGGCACACTGAAAGTGTGAGTCGGGACTTTGAGCCGACCTCCGGGCAGCTGTCCAGCCCGGTGCGCGGCTGGGAACCGAGACCGCGTACGGGTGGATAAGGTCACATAAAGCACTCGGGCGCCCAGCAGAGAGAGGTGAGTTCGATGCGCAAGATGATCGCACTTCTGCTTGGTATCTTCCTACCGGTCCTGGGAGCGTCGGGGGTCGGGCAGGCTCAGTCAACGTCGGCTGTCCAGGTCCAGGGAGTCATCGAAGGCGTCGACTGTCAGTCCGGGATGGTGCAGTTGAGTAGCGCGAGCGGAACGAGTACTATCTATGCCGCGCCGTACACCACGACATTGATCGGTACGACAAGCATTCCGCTGTGCGGCCTGAAGGCCTACGTCGGCGCGCCTGTGACCGCATGGCTCGTGGCGGATGCGAACCAGTTTTCGGCGACCCAGATTGTCGTAACGGGGCCGGTGGCGACTGCCCCGGCGCCGGCAGCATCGATCTCGCCTGTGCCGATCGTGGGTGTCGTTCTTGGCACTATTGTCGCCGCGGGCGTCGTCTACTTGCTGGTCCACGGGCCGGACGGTGGCTACTACCGGTATCCGTACTACGGGTCGTACTACCGATTCTATTACCATGCAGGTTATCGTCCGTACACCGGGTACTACCCCGGGACAGCTCCAGTCATCACAGTCGCCCCTGTGATCGCTGGCATCGTCCTCGGGATCATCATAGTCAACAACTATCAATACATCCTGACTCGAGACGGTAGCGGGCACTATTACCGTTATCCGTACTACGGTCCATATCACCAGTACTACTATCGCTCAACGTACCGGACATACACCGGTTCGTATCGAGCCTATCAGGATGCTCCCGTGCGGCAGGGCGATCCGCATTGGGACGCTCAGGCACGCAACGTGGCACAGATGCACACCGTGACACAGTTCCGAAGCTCCGGGGCTGCTCGCAACACGACCCAGCCGGCAGCGCGCCGCGTGACGCCGGTGCAGCCGTCCGTGCAACAGACGCACCCAACCCACCAGCCGGCAGCGCGCCCGGCGACGCCGGTGCAGCCGTCCGTGCAACAGGCGCACCCAACCTACCAGCCGGCAGCGCGCCCGGCGACGCCGGTGCAGCCGTCCGTGCAACAGGCGCACCCAACCTACCAGCCGGCAGCGCGCCCCG
>DATGJB010000036.1:0-15251 GCA_035295425.1 Chloroflexota bacterium
CTCCTCGGGGTCGGGCGGTGGACTCAGTCGCTTCTTCCCGCGGCCGGACTGGCAGCAGGGACCCGGAGTGACCAACCAGTACAGCAACGGAGCGCGCCAGATTCCGGATGTGTCGGCCGACGCCGACCCAGGCACCGGATACTCGGTTTACACCGTCGACAACAACGGCAACGCTGGCTGGCAGGTTTTCGGCGGCACCAGCGCCGCCGCTCCCCTCTGGGCGGCGTTCGCGACTATCGCGGACCAGGCGCTCGGCGTGCGCCTGGGCTTCTTCAATCCCATGCTTTACGCCCTCGGTCAGGTCGGCGACCGGCTGCAGTTTGCCCCGTTCCACGACGTCACCCAGGGCAACAATCTGTACTATCCGGCCATGCCCGGCTGGGACTTTGCCACCGGCTGGGGGTCGCTCGATGCCGCGGCGCTGGTGGTCGACATCAATCGATTGGGGATCGTGCGCTATAACTTCCCTCCCGCCGACATCCAGTTACAGACCGGCGCCGCCGTCAAGGGCAAGCACGGGCTCTCCGCCATCACCAGCGCGAAGAGAAAGCAGAGCATCTACCTCTGGGCCGATGTCGTGATCGAGGCGGTTCCCGGCAGCACGCCGGTGGCCTGGCGCTTCAGTCTCTCGCCACGGGGCGGAAGCGGCGGATACAGCTGGAGCTTCAGGGGGACCCTCTCATCGCGGGATGTCGGCAAGGAATGGATCTACGACTGGAAGATCAAGGTACCGGCACGCGCGCCGCGAGGTCCGTACATCCTCACCGGCTCCCTGGCCATCGGGACTCAGTCGTTCCAGACATCCTCACAACTCATCGTGAAGTAGCAGGGGCCGCCCGCCCGAGTACGTTCAGGGTCCGCTCACCTGGACGCTCGCGGCGAGAATGGTGCCGTCACCTCGTCTGTAGCCTCTGACGTGGACAGCGCTTCCCAGCACCGGAACGGAACCGGATAGGGCGGTGTCGGCCGTGACGACGACCGTGTAGCTCGTACCCGCCACCGCCATCGAGAATCCAGTTGCGGTGATCCGGCTGATCGTGCCGGTCAGAGTGATCCGCGCCCGATGGATCAGTAGCTCGCGCGCCAGCACTCCGCCGGCGGTGCGATACCCGTAGACGGTGACGTCGTCGCCGACCACAACATCGGGCAGGGTCATTGTGTGTGTGCCCTGCAGCACCGACGCAGTGTCGAGCAGCCGGACTGCGCTCGTCACCGTGCCGGCCTGCACGCTCACCGACTGCTGGCCGAGCGATACGACGTGCCCACGGAGCGTCACGCTGGCAAGCCGCACCGTCATGTCGGCAACCACCAGCTCCGCGTTCGCGTTCACCTTTCCCGTAACGTGGACGTACGCGCCGTTCGGGACGTCGACCGGCTGCAGGGGGATATGTGTCCGCTCGCTGCTGATCTGGCTCTGGCCGTCGAAGCGAATGAGGTAGATCTGCCCGTCGCTCGTCGCCACCGTACCGCCGCCCGACTTCAGGGTCAGTGTCCCGATGATCGAGAGCACGGGATGCTCAACTCGAACGGTCTCGGCCCTGATCACATCCGATCCGGCCTCAAAGCCCACGGCCTTGACGAAGCTGCCGGGATGGAGCATCGCGGTGTCCAGCCGGTGTGAGCCGTCCCGGATGACGGTCCCCTTGACCATCTGAACCCGCAGCGTGGTGCCACGCGTTCCCTTGACGGTAAGCGTCGCGCGATTTACTTGCAGCAGCCGACCGCTCGCGGCGCGCGGCGTGACGGTGACCGTGACCGACGTTGCGGTGAGCACCGTCCCGCTCAACGTGCCCTTCGCGTCGACCCGCTCGCCAACGAATATCGCAATCGGCGGCGCCGCCTTTCCGTTCCACAGGACGCGGACTCCCCGGCCGAGCACCACGCGATAACGGGCTCCGGCGCTGGTGCTCACCAGAATCGCAGCTCCCGGCAGTGCGGTAATAACGCCACGGATGGAGCGGGGCGAGGCGGACGCCGGGCGGCTGGCCAGGACCCGCTGGGCGATCAGCGTCGTGGGCTCGACGTAGCGCCCGTAGGCACGAACCGTGTCGCCGGCGCGCAGCAACGTAACAGCAGCCGGCTTCGCGCTCAACGTGATTGGGGTGCCGCGTGGAAGGAGCACGGTGATCCGCGCTCCCGTCGTGCTTCGCACGACGAGGGCAGTCCTGGAGAGAGACACAATGGTCCCTTCCACGCGGTGCACGGCGCGTGAGGCGACGTAGATGTGGACACGCGAGGCCACGATGAGATTACCGCTCCGGGTGCCACGCACCGACACGTCGTCGCCGACCTGAATGCCGCCTGCCTTGAGCGGGGTGGAACCCAGCTCGACGACAGTGCTTTTCGCCAGCACGATGGTCGACGGACCGCTACTGACTTTGAGCTGCACGGTATTGCCGTGAATTGCCACCACCGTTCCGCGAATTGTCGAGGTCGCGCTGGTGCTGCTGGCCGTCTTGTCGATGTGGATACTCGTCGCCACCAGCGGTCCATGCTCGCAGCAGGCGTACACGGTGACGGTCTGTCCCGCGTGGAGCGAGCGCATCGCGCCGAGGGTCCTGCCCACGTGGACTGCGGTCTTCGCGTTGATCCCGATATCGTACCGCTGTGAGCCGGAGGTGACGACGATTCCGGCCCCGCCAACCGACACCACGCTCCCGTGGAGCACCACATGTGTGCCCCTCACCTGCGAGGCGTACACGTGCACGCTCAGCGCTACCCAGACGCGATCCTGACTCTCCAGCCGCACCAGGATGCGTTGCCCTGCGTGCAGTTGCCGGCTGCTGCCGGAGGCGCTGCCGATGCGAATGTCGGTCGAGCTCGTTACCTCGACCTGGACCCGCTTGCCCCCGGCATCAATCGTGATAGCCGGAAGGTGCACCGCCACGATCGTGGCCTGCAGGGTGGTTGTCGTTGGACGGGATTTCGCGGGGTAGATAGTGACGTGGATGGCGGTGAGGGTGCGGCCGCGCAAGAAGCCGCGCACGCCGACGTGCTCGCCCTCCTTCACATGTGCCGGCGAGGTACTGTGGACTGTGTTTATGCCCGTCGCCGGGCGGAGGACAACGGCGTACGTACCGGCGCTGACGGTCTGCAACGTGAATGTGGATGCTCGCACGTGAACTGCGACGCCCCGAATCGTAACAGGACCTGGTTTGCTGCGAGCCGGCGCCGTCGCACCGGCCGGCGGCACGAGACCACCCAGGGCCAGCAATGCCGCCAGCACCGGGGCGCCAAGCGCGCGATATTGGGTCGGAGCCGTCGCTCGCCGCTGACTCCGGTCACGGCGCCTCATACGCGGTTCAGCCGGAGATTGAAACCGTCGTCCACGGTGGCTTCCCAGCCGGGTGGAAGAAGTGTGGCCGAGTCGTACTGCTCGATAACTGCCGGACCAGCGATCCGGGTTCCCACATCGAGCGCGGCACGTTGCACCACCACGCTTGGCACCGCCTCGAGCGTGCCTATCGCGGCGGCGCTGCCGAAGTAGACGGGTCTCGCCTCATCTCGCCGCTCCTCCCGCGGCCAGCCGGGATGAAGCTGCGGCCTGAGGAGTCGAGGTAGCACAGCACGCAGGCGCAGATGCGCGATCTCGATCCCGTCGTCCGGGAATCCTTCGCCGTAGGTGCCACGATGTGCCTCCAGAAAGGCGGCACGCATGGAATCGACATCGGCACTGTAGGGAATCCGCAGCTCGAATGACTGACCGCGATAGCGGGCGTCCACCCACCGGCGAAATGTCGGAGCGCCGAACAGCTCCTCCCGACCGAGCTCGCTGATTGCCGACCGCTCCATCTGTCCAAAGATCGCCTCCAGCTCTGTTTCGACTCCCCACTCGAGGGGACGCAGCACGGTACGGTGGACGTCGCGCTGCAGGTCGGGCACGGTCAGTCCGAGCGCGGCCATGACGCCTGGGTGCGGCGGAACGAGGATCTGCCGGATACCAAGGCTATCCGCCAGCTCGGCAGCGTGCAGGGGTCCGGCGCCGCCGTACGCGAAGAGGGTGAACCGGCGAGGATCGTGCCCTCGCTGCAACGTCACGGCTCGGGCGGCTCGCTCCATATTGGAGACCGTCAGGCGGACGATGGCCCAGGCCGCCTGTTCGATCGTTATGTCGAGATGTCGGGAAACTTCCTCGAGGGCGGCGCGCGCCCGCTCCAGATCCAGCGGCATTTCGCCGCCGAGGAGGCCCCGGGGCCCGAGCCGTCCCAGCACGAGATTCGCATCGGTGACCGTCGGCTGCGTGCCGCGACCGTATGCAGCCGGACCCGGCTCGGCGCCCGCACTCTGCGGTCCCACGTGCAGCCCGCCGGCGTCGTCGACGCGGGCGATCGAGCCTCCACCCGCTCCGACCGTCTCGATCTGGAGCATTGGCACCAGCAGGGGGAATCCCGCGATTTCTCCTTCGCCACCCTCCACGATCTCGCCCGGGACAACGGCAACGTCAGTGGACGTGCCGCCCATGTCGAAGGTGATAATATCCTCACATCCGGCGAGCATCGACAGCGCCCGAGCGCCCACGACGCCGGCTGCCGGGCCGCTGAGCACCGTCTCTACCGGCCGTTCGGCCGCGACTGTCGCGCCGGCCAGACCACCGTTCGAGTGCATCACGTGCAAATGCCTCACCCCCAATGCCCTCATCTCTGCCTCCAGGGATCTGAGGTAGCGCTGCATCACGGGCATGACATAGGCGTTCAACACGGTGGTACTGGTACGCTCGAACTCACCGTAACGCGCGGCAATCCGGTGTGAGATGCTGGCCGGGACCTCCGTCGCGAGGCGAGCAGCCAGGATCTCCTCGTGCTCCGGATTCACGTAGGAAAACAGGAGGCAAATCGCAACCGCTTCGACTCCCTCGTCGCGAAGCGCTGCGGCCAGCTCCTCGACCTGCTGCCGGTCGATCGGCTTCAACACAACACCGGTGTAGTCGAGACGTTCCCGGACCCCGTGCCGGCGCTCGCGCGGAACGAGCGGCGCCGGCCAGCGGGCATTGAGATCGTAGAGCGACGGCCGGTTCTGCCGCCTGATCTCGAGTACATCTTCGAAACCGGCGGTGGTCAGGAGGGCCGTTCGCGCACCTTTCCGCTCGAGGACCGCGTTGGTCGCCACCGTCGTGCCGTGGGCGACGGCATCGCCCGCCGCCACGCCGGCCGCTCGCAGGCCCTCGAGAATCGCCTCCTCCGGCTGTCGCGGGGTGCTCGGCACTTTCACGAGCCTGCCCGCCGACGAGAAGATGTCGGTGAACGTGCCTCCGGTGTCGACGCCGATCACGACCGCGCCCTGGTGGTCCGCGTCCACGCGCACTCCTCACGTCAATGACTACCGGCAGAGTAGCGCGTCACCGACCATCATGCAAGAGAAGAAAGCCCGTCTGACCATGCACAGGATGGTTGCGACCAGGGATCGAGCGCGCCGCGGCCGCGCTGCTCTCCCTCACCATGTGTCTTTCGGCCCGGCTCGCGCCGCACGTCGTGGTAGATGTGGAATGAGGAGGTGCTGTGACCTATCGAACTGAGGAGCCGGCCGACCCGCTGGCGCACTTCGCCGACTGGTATGAGCCGGCTCTCCATTCCGAGGTTACGCCGGACCGCAATGCCATGACCCTGGCAACCGCCACGCGCGAGGGACGGCCCTCGGCGCGCATGGTCTTGCTCAAGAGCTACGATGCCCGCGGCTTCGTCTTCTTCACCAATTACGAGAGCCGCAAGGGACAGGAGCTCGCCGAGAACCCGTTCGCGGCTCTCGTCCTCTACTGGCCGGAGCTGCGCCGCCAGATCCGCATCGAAGGGCGGGTCGAGCGCGTCTCGCCCGCCGAATCGGACGCGTACTTTGCCAGCCGACCTCGCGGCAGCCAGATCGCGGCGCGTGCGTCCCGGCAGAGCGCGCCCATTGCCGGCCGTCCCGCACTGGAGGGAGCGGTGGAGACAGTAAGCGCCGAGTTCCAGGATCACGCCGTGCCCCGTCCCGAGTACTGGGGCGGCTTCCGGGCGGTGCCGGAACGCATCGAGTTCTGGGAGGGCCGCCGCGACCGCCTCCACGACCGGCTGCTGTACACCCGGCTCCCCGACGGCTCCTGGTCGGTCCAGCAGCTATCTCCCTGACGTCACCCCTCAGCGGTTCCTGGTGGTCAACCTCTCGCCCTGCGCCGATCTCCCCCGCGAGACGAGCATCGTATCGTCGAGCCCGGCCCGGTGGTCGTCTACAGCGGCACGGACATGGACGCGCGGGCCGCGGACAGGTCGAGCCGCCAGGAGATCGCAACGATCATGACGCCGGCGCCGGCCACCGGCAGAAAGGGCATGACAGGCATGCCGCTGGCATCCCAGGCCGCCCCGCCCAGGAGAGAGGCGACGAATGGACATGAATAGGTGATGGTAAGGATGCCGGCGGTCAGCCGGTGAACATCTTCGATGCCGGCGAGGAGCGGCGGCAGCGCCAGCGTCAGCACGAAGATTGACGCCGACGCCAACCCCATCGTCGCCGCCCAGGCCACGACCCATATCCCGCCCAGGCCGAAACCCAGCGCCGAGACCCCGGTCACCGCACCGGCCGCAATGAGCGGCCAGCGCCGTGCGATCACCCGGCGCGGGATGAGGCCGGCGACAACCGACGCCGGGAGCTGACTCAGATTCAGGCTGGTCAGCGCCGCCGGGATCAGCGCGGCATGATGCGTCGCCTTCAGATAGTCAGGGATGAAGGCGTTCGAGCCAAAATACGCCGCCGACGCGCCGCCGAAGACCAGTCCCAGCCGCCAGGTCAGACCGCCCCGCCAGTCAGGCCACCAGGCGTGGCGCCTCGCGGACGGCTCTTTCGGCCGGTGCGCGGACCCAAACGCGACGATCGCCGCTGTGACCAGCACGGGAATCGACCAGAGGGCCAGCGCCGGTTCCCAATGGTGCGCCACGAGTGGCAGAACGACCGCGCCGGTCAGTGCCGCGGCGAGAATCTCTCCCACCAGGAAGCCGTTCGAGAACACCGCGGTCGCCAGACCGGTGCGGTCCGGCAGCCAGGCGCGCACCAGGGACGGCAGGGCGGGTTGCGATACCGCGATGCCCACGCCCATCGCGATCGTCATCACGAAGAGCAGTGCAGTATTTGGCCCGAGACCGCGTGCCGCTCCGGCCACGCCCAGCAGGCAGAGCCCCGAGATCAGCGCGCGCCGCGCACCCAGCCGGGCGACGAGCAGCGAACCAAATACCGAACCGACGGCAAGCAGGAGCACAGGTAGGCCGGTCAGTGCGCCCACCAGTTTCTCGTCGAGACCGAGGTCGTGGTGGATGGCAGGCAGCAACGGCGGCACGGCCAGCACCGTCACGCGTAGCGAGTTTCCCGCCAGCCACAGAAGAACGAGTGGCCGAAGATCAGTCCGCCGCCACACGCCGCTCAGTGCCTGGCTGCCGGTGTGCCGCCGGTTCCCCTCAGCGCTCCCGCACCCCGGCCTGCGCCATGCATTCCCCACGACAGCACCGGGCTCATAGCACCTCCATCGCTTCGCGGACTCGTTGCACCAGCATCGATGGCCGAAACGGCCTGGCGATCGAGCCGAAAGCCCCGAGGTCGAGCGCCCTCTGCAGATCTCTCCCACGCGACGAGTCGCCCAGCACGATGACGCGGGTGCGAGGCATCGTACCATCCCGCATCAGGCGCCGCAGCACGGAGAGCCCGTCGAGTGACGCGGCGTCGAGATCGAGCACCATGACCTGGGGATGAGATGCCGCGTCGGCGCCGCCCAGGGCGAGTGACGCTCGCTCCCCATCCTTGAGCCACTGGCAGCGGTACCCCGCAGCCTCGAGCATCTGCAGTACCGGGCCCCCTACCGACTCCGCCGCCACCAACACGACATCGGCCGGTTCCCGACTCGGAGTCGCGGAATCTCCGGGTGTGGCGCCCGCGGGCAGAACTCGGTTCTTGCCCGCCGCCTTCGCAGCGTACTGGGCGCGGTCCGCAGCCTCGTAGAGCGCCTCCAGGTCGGAGCCGTCGTCCGGATACTGAGCAACACCGGCGCTGAATGAAAGGAGCGTATTGTCCCCTCTCATTTTCGGCGGCGTCTCGTCGTGCAGCGCGCGAAGCACCTCCTCGAGGCGCTGCACTCCGGCCGGCCGGGGCATGCCGTACATCCCCACCACGAACTCCTCACCGCCCCAGCGCGCCACCACATCTTCGCTTCGGAACGTGCGGATGAGCAGCGACCCGAGACGGCGCAAGGCGTCATCCCCGGCGCCGTGACCAAAGCGATCGTTGATCTGCTTGAAATCGTCGAGATCCAGGATGGCGAGCGACATTTCCTGCCGTTGCCGGCCGGCCAGGCGCAGCAGCCGATCAAGCGACTCGGTCCCCTTCAGCCGGTTGGCCACGCCGGTCAGTGGGTCGACCTCGGCCCGGTTGCGATAGAGCTGCACGCGGCGCAACCGGTTGGCCACCTTGGTGACAAGCTCCGACCCGACGATCGGCTTGGTCACATAGTCGTCCGCTCCCGCATCGAACACTCGCTGCACGGTGTCGGAGTCGGACCCGGCCGTCAGGAACACGACCGGCAAAGTGCTCCAGCGTGTGTCGCTCCGCACGACCTTGCACAGCTCCACACCGCTCCAGCGCGGCAGGTCGAAGTCCAGCAGCAGCAGATCGGGAACCGCATACTCGAGTACGGCCCAGAAACGAAGTGGATCCGTCAGCGTGGTGAGCGCGATACCCCGCGGCTCGAGTAACGCCGTGAGATCGGCCAGCGTTTCTGGATCGTCGTCGATCACCAGAATGCGGCTCTCACTGCTTCGTGATTCGGTGAGCAGACGAGTTACCGACCGTACGATCTCGGCCGGCGGGAATGACTTTGGTATGAAGCCGCGTCCGCCAAGATTCGCCGCCTGCATGCGGTCGAAAAACGTATCTCGTTCGGCCATGAAGATCACAGCAGTCGGGCTGTCCCGGCGATCAAGCTCCTCGAGCAGCGCCAGCCCTTCATCGCTGCCGTTGCTGAACGGCAGATCGATCAGAGCGACGTCCGGCCGCTCGCTCTGGAGGAGCTGGCGTGCCTGGGTCAGCGAGGTCTGGATCTCTACCCGCAGTCCCTGTGGCTCGGCCTGAACGGCGATGCGGCTCGCCAGGTCGCTCGACTCGTCCACGATCAGAAGATACCCGGCGTGCCCGATAGCCGCCGCTGATGCAGCCGATGCGATGCCTTGGTCCGCCGGTACCTGAGGCAGTCCCGGCTCGGGCTCCGCGGCAGTGACCTGCGCAGCCCGCCCGTTACTCCATTCGTCCCGCGGTGCCGGTTGGCCGGCACCGGCATCTTCCCGGTCTGCAGCCATATCGGGCACGCCGTCGTCCTTCGGAAGAACCTGGGCGATCTCGCCGGCGAGTTGCTCTGGCGCCACCGGGTGGAGCAGGATGCTGTGGACGCCCATCGCCTGCAGGATGGTCCGTCCCATCTCCGAGTCCAATCGCTTGTCGAGCAGGTACACGATCGGGATCTCAGGGACGAGCTGTCGCGCCTGTCTCACCATCTCGGATGCCGATGGACCGGTCAGCGTGTGGTTGACCACGAGAACCAGAGCACCGTCGGAGCCCAACGCCGCGATGACCTCACCCGACGAGCCGGCCGAGCGAATCGATGCCGCCGGCAACGACGTTCTCAGCGCTGATTCGAGCTCATTTGAGACTCCCGCCAGCACGATAGTGGGGCGAGACGTCGCCTCCCCAATCCCTGACTTCACCGAGTTGCCCTACCCGGACGCGGCGTGGCCGCCCGGTCTGGCCGATCCATAGGCTCGCCGACCTGGCATGCGCCGCCATCCCTTCTCCTGTTCCGCTTCACAGCGTAGCACCTGTCATGCACGGTGAGAAGGGGGCATTTGGACCCCCTGACGGTCTGCGAACGGCCTCGCCCGCTACCGCGGCACGCGCTCTTCGAAGCTCGACGGTCCGCTGGTAACGCAGGCGGCGTGGCCCCATCCAGGGTGCCTGGCCGGGTGGGCCCGGCATCGCCGAGCATGGGAAAGCACGGGGGCTGCAGTCAGTCGCGGTCGCCGCGAGGTGAGCGCGAGTACCGACCGCTCACTCGGCAAGTGGAATGGCGAAGGAGAAGCGCGAGCCCCGTCCCACCTCGCTCACCACCTCCAGCTTCGAGCCATGCAGCTCGAGCAGGTGCCGCGCGATGGCGAGCCCCAGCCCCGCCCCGGCTTCCCGGCTCCTCCCTTTATCCACTTTATAGAAGCGCTCGAGAACCCGGCTCAGCTCCGCGACGTCCATACCAACGCCGGTGTCGCTCACCTCGACCAGGACGCCGCGGCTCAACCGCCTTGCACGCAGGGTAACCTGGCCCTCGGCCGGCGTGAACTTGATGGCATTGTGCACGAGGTTCATCAGCACCTGTTCGAGGCGCTTGGGGTCGGCCCAGACGGGGGGAAGCGTGGGTTGGACGTCGAGCACGATCTCGATGTCCTTCTCGCCGGCGCTTGGAGCCAGCCGATTGCGGACATCCGAAAGCAGTTCCTCCACATCCACTTCCTGGGGCGTGAGGCTAATCACGCCGCGCTCCAGACGTGACAGCTCCAGCAGTTCCTCAACCAGGCGGGCCATGGCGTTCGTCTCTACCTCGATGCGGTGCAGGAAGTGCGGCGCCGCATCCGGGTCGTCGATCGCCCCGCGCTGTAACGTTTCGACCAGCAGGTTGATCGAGGCCAGCGGCGTTCTCAGCTCATGCGACACGTTGGCCACGAAATCGCGGCGCACCGTCTCGAGGTGGCGGAGATTCGTAATGTCCTCGATGGTGGCAACGACGAATTGCGCCGCGCCGCCGGTCCCGATCACCGGCACGATATGAAAGCGCAGCAGGCGATCCGGATTCGGCGCGTACGACTCGTGCCAGGCCGGCGATCGGTCGTGGAAGACGTCGCCGACCGCGAAGCTGAAGTGGACGTCTCTCACAACGTCACCGATTGACACGCCAAGCGGCCCGGAGTAGTCGAGGAGCGAGCGCGCCGCAGCGTTTATCGCCAGCGCGCGGCGCCTGCCGCCGATGAGAAGCAGCCCGCGCCAATCCTGTGCGCCGTGCTGCACGAATAGGCTCCGATAGTCGATACGACTTCCGTCGTCGGGTAAAAGCACCGGTAGCGACGGAACGTCAAGCTCGTACTCCCGGTTCTCATCCGTCATGAGGCGCCGTCCTCCACACCTACCGTCCCGGCCGTGCTGCTGCCGGCCGCCTGCGGCATCCCCGACGCGTAACCGACGCCGTGCACGGTGCGGATGACATTGGAGGCGCCGGCCCGTTCGAGCTTGGCTCGTACTCGCCGCACGTGCACATCGACGGTACGCTCGCCCACGAACTCGTGCCCCCAGACGGACGCTAGCAGGCGACCACGGGTGAGCACCGCTCCCGGATGTCGCAGCAGATACACCAGGAGATCGAACTCCTTCGGCTGCAGATCCACAACCTGGCCGTCCACGGTAGCCTGCCGGCGCACCACGTCGACTGAGACACGTCCGGAACTCAGCGTATCCGCGGCGTCGGCGCCCCGGTCGAGTTGCACGCGTCGCAGATTGGCCCGGATACGGGCAAGAAGCTCGCGGAGACTGAACGGCTTGGTCATGTAGTCATCGGCGCCAACTTCGAGCCCGAGAACCCGGTCGATCTCAGAATCCTTCGCCGTGAGTATGATGATCGGCGCAGAGCTAAAGGCACGTATAGCCCGACAGACGTCCAGGCCGTTCCCCCCCGGGAGCATGAGGTCGAGCAGCACGAGGTCGGGTTGCTCCTGGCGCGCTTGCGCCACGGCACTCTGTGCGTCGGCCACCGCTATCGGCGTGAAGTCTTCGGCACGCAGGTTGTACGCCAGCGTCTCTCTCAGGCTTCGGTCGTCCTCGACAACCAGAATCTTCGTCACGTCATCGGTTCCTGTTTCATGTTGAGTCCAGAAGCGCCCCCTCGCGGATGCCCCGCCGCGAGATCACGATCTCCGGCGCGCCGTACTGTCCGGCGACTGTCTGAAGCGTCGCCACTCCTGCGGGAAGCACGCGCGCCCGCTCCGGACGGATGCCGAACTTTTCCACGATCTGGGCCGCGGCCACGGTGTCGACTTCGGTGGCAACCTCACCCACCGCCCGGATTGATATCGTCGCCGTCGGTCCCTCTTCGCCGGCCAGGAGTGCCACATGGGTGGCAGTACCCCCGGTAAAGATCAGCGTCGCGGTATCGGCCGCCGGAAGGGCTGCGAGCTGCACCCGCACGAAGTCCTTCAAGGCATCAATCTCGTCAACGGCCGGCGGATCGTGGTGGACAAACCGCTCGCTCAGGCGGCCCGATCCGAGAGGCAGCGACGACGACCAGCGGATCCCGGACTCGTCACCATGCACGATCTCCGCGCTTCCGCCGCCGATGTCACAGACGATGACGCCACCGCCAACGGCGACGCCCGAGGTGGCTCCCCGGTAGGTAAGGGAGGCTTCGCGCTCGCCGGAGATGATCTGCAGATTGATACCGGTCTCGCGCCTCACCCGTTCCGCGAAGGCCTCTCCATTGATCGCGTCGCGCACCGCGCTGGTCGCGATCGCGACGGTATCCGGCGCTCCCGCTTCGGCTGCCCGGGCCGCGAGCCGGTGGATGGCAGCGAGAGCCGCATCCTGGCGGTCATCCCGCAAGCGGCCGGTCGCGTCCACGTCCAGACCCAGACGCACAAACTCGCTGTCATCCACGACCGGGGCGATGTCGTTGCCATCCACATCGGCAACCAACAGGCGAATGGTGTTCGATCCCACGTCAAGGGCGCTGCGACGCCGTTTCATCCTGGCCGCTCGTCTTCCCCGCCGGATGGCGGCTCGTCCGCTCCGGCGCCGGACGGCGACTGCTCCTGGAGCCACCCGGGGGCCGCGGCCGGCGCCCCACTGACCTCCCGGTCTATCGGTGGCAACGCCGAAACCTCGCTCCTTGCGGCGGCGCCTCCGTTGAGCGCCAGCAAGCGGGCCTGGGCTCGGGCCATGGCGCCGGCCCTCCGTTCCACACGCTCTGTCGCCCGGCGCAGGCGCAGCGCCGCCCGCCGACGCACTCGCTCGATTTCCTGCTCGCCCTGGGCGATCACCAACGCGCGCTTTTGCTGAGCCGCCTGGAAGGCGGCCTGAGCCTTTGCCAGCTTGCGCTGGGCTCGCTCGATCCGCTCGCGCGTGCTGGTTTCCTTTGCCACAAGGGGTCCTCTCCGCTGCCGGGCACCGTACGCTAGTACGACGCCTTGAGCAGCGACGCGATCTCGTCCTCGACATGCGGCATTCCGCTGCCGCGCATCTCCTCAATTGTCCGCTCGATATCGTACGGAACGCGAACCTGGGTAACCGATCGTTGGTCGCCGTCCCACCGAAGCACCGTATACGCGGCGCGTCGGTCGCCGTCTTTCGGGTGACCGACACTGGAGACGTCGACCAGCAGCACGCCGGCCACCGGACGCACGTATGGAATGTGCAGGTGGCCAAACGCCAGCACTCTGGATTCCAGCCCGTCGAGGTACGGCCGGAGCTCTTCCTCTGTCATGGTGGGATAGAGGTGCTGGTCCAGGTTCTTTGGATTGGCGTGGACGACCAGCGCCAGCGGCGTGCCGGCAGCCTCGACGGTGACCGAGAACGGCAGAGCGGCCAGCCATGCGAGGCGATCCGGACCGAGCTGCCGGCGCGTCCAGGCGATCATGTCCGCCTTCGCCGGCTTCAGGTCGCGCGGCGGGGTTACCAGATCCTGGTCGGTGTTACCGCGAACCGCTCTCCAGCCAAGCTCCCGCAGCAGGTCGAGAGTCTCGGCCGGTCGGGGCCCTTCGAGGCAGAGATCGCCCGCTACCACCACAACATCGGACTCGGGCAGAGCGCCGGCGACTGACCGCAACGCCTCGAGATTGCCATGGATGTCCGACATGATAACTGCTTGCAACGCCCTCCGACTCCTTTCTAAGCAGACAGTACTATAAGGGAGTACTGGGCAGAGCGCGACGGCGGTGGGACAGCGGCGCTCCAGACCCGGCAGCGATGGGGTGTCTGGATATGGCCGAGGCAGTGCGAGCGCTCAAGACTCGGAGCGACGCGCCGCCGGAGCTCGGCTCCCCGTCGCTCTACATCAACCGTGAGATTAGCCTGCTAGAGTTCCAGCAGCGTGTGCTGGCTCAGGCGACCGAAGAACGCCATCCGCTGCTGGAGCGCGTGAAGTTTCTCGCCATGCAGAGCGGCATGGTCGACGAGCTCTTCATGGTCCGGGTGTCCGACCTCATGGACGACCTTTCCGAAGGGCTCGTATCGCTTGGGCCGGAACGCATGACGCCCGCCCAACAGCTAGCTGCGGTCCGCAAGCGCGTCTCGTCGATATTCAGCGAGCAGCGCCGCATCCTCTGTGGCAGCCTCCTGCCCGAGCTCGCCAGCCACGGTATCAATGTGGTCGATCTCAACGAGCTCAATACGACGCAGCGCGCCAGCCTGCGCACCTACTTCGAAAGTGATGTCTTCCCGGTCCTCACGCCACTGGCCGTCGATCCCGGCCACCCCTTTCCTCATATCTCGAATCTCAGCGTGAACCTGGCGGTCGAGGTCGCCGGCGAGGGCAACGAGACCCGCTTCGCGCGCGTCAAGGTTCCGGACGTGCTGCCCCGACTGCTCCACGTCGAGAAGATTCTCGGCTTGAACGCCACCGGGAAGAAGGGCAAATATACATTCGTCTGGCTCGATCAGCTGATCGCGGCAAATCTGTCTGCCCTCTTCCCCGGCATACCGGTGCTTGCCTCGTACGAGTTCCGTGTCATCCGAGATGCCGATATCGAGATCCATGAGGAAGAGGGCGTCGATCTTCGCTTGAGCGTCGAGCGCGGATTGCGGCAGCGCCGCTTCGGCGAGGCAGTGGCCATGATGGTCGAGCGCAGCATGCCCGAGACCACGCGCGCGATCCTGGCCCAGGGCCTCAAGATCGGGGCGGATAGTATCTACTCCGTCGATCGCCCGCTTGGCGTGGATAGCCTCATGGAGCTCACTGCCATCGACCGGCCAGATCTCAAGTACACGCCGTTCGTGCCTCGCGTGCCCTCCGCCATTGCCGGCGGCGAACCGATCATGAGCGTGGTCGAGCGCCACGACGTGCTCGTCCACCACCCGTACGAGTCGTTCGCCACGGTACTCGACCTCCTGACGTCTGCCGCGCGGAGCGATGACGTGCTGGCGATCAAGCAGACACTCTACCGGGTCGGCGTCGATGCGCCGGTGGTTCGCGCCCTGCTTGACGCGGTCAATCACGGGAAGCA